>JAJCYL010000597.1 GCA_029262955.1 Cytophagales bacterium
GTTGATGGGTTGATTAGTTGATTAGTTGATGGGTTGATGGGTTGATGGGTTTGGTTGATTTGTACAAAGCATTTAACATTCGGCTTATGGTTTCAATGTCCTTTCTAATCTCAACCAAATCTTGTTGTCTTAAAAAGTCGAGATCGTTGGCTAAAATGAATTGATTTAAAATTTCCATTGTACTGCCAAAAGCTATCTCATAGAAGCGGGCCTGATCTTTCTTACTCCATCTTGTACTACCTTCTGCAATATTGCTACTCACAGAAACGGCTGCTCTTCTCAATTGGCTGGTCAATCCATATTTCTCCTCTGCAGGAAAGTCATTTGTCAATTGATAAACTTTTTTGTCAATTGACGTGATTTCTGCCAAACCTCCAAATTCTCAAATGCATACTTCATTATAAAAACACTTTAAACCCCTCAACTTTAAACTATTCTAAATCATACCACTCCACATCAGTTAGAGGCGGTCTGCGCCCGGCATTCTTTGGGGCAAAATGCTCCGCCAGGTAGTCTAAAATCTGATCTTCGGCAGGTCCAAGTGGCCAAAGCCCCTGGGTTTCCTGCATCCAGACAACCATGCTCTTCCAACCTTCACGTGTAGCACTGTTTTGAGTGACCAACTTGTAACTGTGACAATGGACGCAATTGGCAACCACCAATTCTTTAGCAGTCCCATCGGGAAGAACCACACGGGCATCTTCTTTAAATTCAGTTATCTGTTTCTCTGGAAGAGGAGATTGTTTCTCCACTTGAGGTTTTGAACAACCCGCCACAATCCCGACAATAGCTATTAGTACGATTCTCATGATACTTTGATTGCTATTCTATGACAGGCATTGTTCAAATATCCTTTCGGGTTCCAGCCCGGAACAACCATAGGCTGAACCCTACCATTTGCATCGGTTGCCTTTGCCCAGACTTCATAGTATCCTTTTTGAGGAAAATCAATCTCAGTTTTCCATTGCTGCCAGGCCAGTCTGTTGGCAGGAGGCTTTAATACACAAGATTGCCAGGTCCTACCAAAATCAATTGAAATATCCATGCTATTGACTTTGTAGTCACCCGCCCACGCCTGACCCCTCACTTCTAAGGCCCGACCCTCTTTTATCATTGCACCGGATTTAGGATAGGTAATTAGAGATTTCACTGGCATCGACTCAATGATGCACATATCTTCCTCCGCAACTTTGGAACCGGGAGCAACTGATTCGCATGGCATGCGATAGGAGTCTCCACCCATTTTAGGTCCATCATGTATTTTATTTCTGATAACTATTTTATTCAGCCATTTGCCTGAAGTCGACCCTGGCCAACCGCCAATGACTAGCCGCAAGGGATATCCATTCATCAATGGAATATCTTCATCATTCATTGCCCAGGCAATCAGCGCTTCATCCTCCATTGCCTTATTAATTGGAACTCCTCTGCTGATCACCACCTTATCAGGGTCTTTGCTGAGATGGGTATCTGCCCCGTAATATCCTATGTAAACCGCATCTTCTTTTAAGCCCACATCTTCTAGGACATCTCTCAGTCTTACACCGGTCCATTTGGCACAGGCCACCGCTCCGATGCTCCATTGGTTCCCTTTTGCCGGTGGATTAAATTCACTCCGACCATTACCCCCACATTCAATTACCAATTGATAACTGTATGTCTTGAAGTTTGATTTGAGATCATCTATGGTATAAGTTTTTGAAGATTCTGCTGATTCACCTTCGATGGTCAATTTCCACGAACTAGGGTCCGGATCTTTTGGGACAACCCCATTATTCCTGATGAAAAACTTGCTGGCAGGCGTAACCGGATCATCCAATAAATGTGCCTTTGCTTCTATATTCCATGGCAAGTCATTCAATAGAGTCATTTCGGGGTCAACACCAGGTGGCATATCTTCTGACCTATCCAAACCAATGAATTCCAATCCCTTTGGCAAATTACTTCCAAATACAACCTGATTTGCAGCTACGGCTGAAATTGACGCCAGTCCTGCTTTTCTAATAAATCCTCTTCTATTACTCATCAATACTCCAGTCTTTTATCGATAATTTAATACGATCACCAATTGATCGCCCTTCTAATTTTTTGGTACCCATTCGGAACTTAAATATTCCACTAACCTGAGAAATAGTGACCTCTCCTTTTTCCTTACTAATGTCCAATATTTCTCCTTCCATTTCTTCTAACAGTATAGCTGGATCCAAAATTTCCAATGGGCTGCCTTTTTTTAATATTTTTCCCTGCTCAAGAATAAAAACCTCATCCGCCAAACGACTAACTTCACTTTCGTCGTGAGTCACCATCAATGTGGTAAATCCATAATGCCGATGTAAAGATTCCAGGTCATTCTGTAATTTCTTTCTCAATTTCCTATCCAGCGCCGAGAGCGGTTCATCCAGCAAGACGATCTCCGGTCTTCTCAATATGGCCCGAGCTAATGCCACCCGCTGTTGCTGTCCACCCGATAGTTCAAGTGGCCGGCTTTTGACCAGTAAATTTAGATCCATTAGTTCCAAAATCTCATGGAACAAATCTTTATCATTCGAATCCTGCAAGGCATAGGTAAGGTTTTGCTCAACAGACATATTCGGAAATAAAGCGTAGTCCTGAAAGACAAAACCCACTTTTCTTTTTTGTGGCTTTATGAAAACACCGGTATTGCTATCATACCATATTTCCTGCTGATATCGAATAAAACCTTTTTCGGGCCGTACCAAACCGGCAATTGCTTTTAAAACACTTGTTTTACCAGCCCCTGACTCACCCATTAGGGCATAAAATTTTCCCTTTTCGATATGCAAGTCAATATCTAATTGAAGCCGACCCGACTGCCCTCGCAATGATTTAGAAAATTTCACTTCAATCATGTGAAATCCGTTTTAAACTTCTTCTGAAAGAAATAAACTATAAGCAGAACACTCAAAGAAAAGATCAATAAGATTAAGGAATAGCTATCCGCAACGTCGTAGTTAAGTGCCTCCAGTTCATGATAAATGGCCAACGATGCCACGCGGGTTTCCCCCGGTATATTACCTCCTATCATAAGGATAACGCCGAACTCCCCGATAGTATGGGCAAAGGTCATAATAATTGCTGTGATAATAGCCTGCTTAATATTGGGCAGCAAAACTTTGGTGTAGGTTGTAAATCCGGATTTCCCCAAGGTATAGGAAGCCTCTTTAAGCGATGAAGGCAGGCTTTCTAATGCCGATACTATCGGATTCACCATAAAGGGTAGACTAAAGACAATGGAGCCAAGAAGTATGCCTTCGAAGGAAAATGCCAGCTGGATATCAAAGAGCATACTAAACCAACTCCCTAGAAAAGCATCCCGCTGAAAGCTTATTAGTAAATAATAGCCAAGAACTGATGGAGGTAACACCAATGGCAATGTCACCAGGCTCTTCAAAAGATTTTTTAAACGGAATTGATAATTAGTTATTAGGAAAGCCAATACAAAACCCAGAATAACCAAACAAATGGTAGTAAGGAGCGCTAGCTCCAGGCTTAGGATGAATGGTTGCCAAAATGACGACATGGGTCAGTTAAACAGTTTCGAGTTTAGGGTTTCTAAGTTATGATATCAATGTATCTTCTCTCAAATTTGAAAGCAAATTCACCGAGGATCACAGAGTATTTAGAGTTTATTGGAGTAATATCAGGTTCGTTTCTCCACGGGGCTCCATTTTCTCTGCATTTCTCAGTAAGAAGCTCCGTTCTCTGACCTGTATTGGTGCATATTAAGATTTTTGTCACTGGCTGTTTAAGTTTGCCGAAAATATCAAATTCATGGGAAGAGCATTCGAATACCGCCGGGCAGCAAAAGAAAAAAGATGGGATGCAATGTCCAAAATCTTTCCAAAACTGGCCAAGGCAGTCACTGTAGCTGCTAAGGAAGGTGGTCCTGACCCGGAGATGAATGCGAAGCTGAGGGCAGCCATTCAGAATGCCAAGGCTCAAAACATGCCGAAAGACAATATCGACTCCGCTATTAAACGAGCCAGTGGAAAAGATGCGGCAGACATTACGGAGCTATCCTATGAAGGCAAGG
>JAJCYL010000598.1 GCA_029262955.1 Cytophagales bacterium
TTAAATGTGTTACCTCAGAAAAACGGCTGGTTCGAACATCATGATTTAGATTATTCACAAGTTAAAATTTGCAAACAAACAGGGTTTTATGCTGGTCCTAATTGTGACAATACTACGCTGGAGAATGCTCCAAGAAGTATGAAACCAATGCGTATCTGCCCTTTTCATAAAAGGATATATATTGAGGCCGGAGAAGAGCTTGCAGTATGCTCATATTGTTGGTCAGGGCACCAGACGCATCAAAATATACTTAGTTATCCTCCCGATGTGAATTATTATTTGAGAAAAAGTGGGGGAATAACATCCAGATTACCAAAACATAACCCGTCCTGTCCTGTTGGAAAGGAAGACGGAATCTTAAGCATAATCTACCCGCTCAATAATGCAAATGTCTATATTCCCAAAGGCTTCGATGGCGGCTACCAGCCACTCATAGGTCGATATGCCTCTCAATTTCCGAATCGGGAAGTCTTCTGGTATCTTGATGACGGTTTTATAGGGAGTACTTTTAGCAAATCAACCAAGCTCTTAAAACTTGATGGTGGCAAACATATTTTGACAGTGGTTGATACGGAAGGCAACAGAGACAGAGTTGCATTTTCAGTAACCCGCAACTAAAAAGAAGAGCAGGCGACCTACCCGCCTCCTCAATCAACCTAACCAACTAATATTTCCTTTTTGATGTCTTTTTGCATGAGTTTGTTTTTTGGTAACGTCAGCTTTAAGACTCCGTCGGAATATTTAGCCTTAATGAAGAGAATCCATTGAAATCAGCATTCCATAAACGATCATCATCAAAAAAGTCGTTAAAAAAAGTGGAAGCGTTGGGAACTAAATTTGACCTTATGAGTTTCATGGCTTTGATAGTTTGATTGAAATTTCTCTTAACTATCTAAATGTAGTTCAGCCATGGGAATTTGGGAATGACTGCGGTCAATCTCATTTTTGATTTCGATCGGTGTAACGTTCCCGGGGTTTATTTGTCTCTGGTGATATGGTATCTAAAACCATATCAAACCCTTCCCTCAAATTGTTGCTGGTTCTGTTATTATTGAATCTGAAGGTTAATTCCATTTATGGGCAATCACGAAAACTTAGATATTCGGACAAAACTTTTCAACTCTCATTTTTCTCGGGCATAAGCACTAACGGAATTGAAAGTGGACACAGTTTTAATAAACTCTCAATTAACATTTTTAGTGGTATATCGGCAGGTAACAAATATTTAGAGCTAGGGGGAGTATCGAATGTAAACACACAATCCGGTAGTGGATTGCAACTTGCCGGATTAGCCAACATTATCGGCAGCAATACCTATCTGAACCTTACATTGAGGGAAGAAAGACAGGTAATTAAAGAGGGGTTTTCTTCTGATTTTAGAGGAATTCAATTTTCCGGATTAATAAATTATGTCCGAGACAATGCTGAAGGTTTCAGAATCTCCGGGGGTCTCAATCTCAATGGTAAAAACGGTGCTGGATTCCAAGCCGCAGGATTAGTTAATATGGTTGGAGGACATTTCTCCGGATTCCAAATTGCCGGTTTGTCAAATGTAGCTTTAAAGAGTACGTCGGGAGTGCAATTGGCTGGTTTTAATCATACAAACGGACAGATGAATGGGTTCCAAATTGGTATTGTAAACAAGGTAACCAGCATAAAGGGAAATCATTCACCACCACCAAATAATGCAAGAGGATTCCAAATCGGATTAGTCAATCTTGCTGAAACGAGCGATGGTACACAATTGGGTTTCATCAATATTGGTAAGAAGGTTCGGGGCACTCAAATTGGGCTTATTAATGTGTTTAAGCCCAGCCCTTATAGTATGCAGAGCCCGGGTAAGAATAGTACGCCCATTGGTTTAATAAATATAGGATCTAACGGCAGTCACTCCCGTCTGTACATGAGCGACCTATTTCTTACCAATTTTGAACACACCACCGGAAGCTGTTACAACTGTGCTTTTAATGCTTCGCAAATGCCAGTTAATCAGAAACTTAAAGTGATGAACCAGAATGCTCTGATTTTCGCACACAATCCTTTGGACGGATATAATGATGACGTCAAATGGGGTTTTGGCTATGGATTTCAAAAAGTGATGTATACTAAATCGTCAATGGCAGCCAGAGATGCTGGAAATCACAAAAAATTTATAAGTATTGGAGGCAGACTATTACACCTCAATCGTGACGACCATCTCACGAAAACAATCAGTTTGTTATCCACCATCCATGCTGAGGTTGGCATCAGGATAAAATTTATTCATGTCTTCGCTGGGCTTACCATTAATAATTACCTGCATAGAAGTGCGGATATCAATCGTGACCTTGAATTTTTTAAGGGTGCTGAAAGTGGTTTGAATTACCAGTTTTGGCCCGGATACACTTTTGGTCTTCATCTTTTCTAGGCTCGGAGTCGGTAGAGTAGCCTAAATATTGTTGAACTTCATGTAATGAATTGTGTTGATAGTTGTCTACCCTAATACATGCGTTCGGACGAATTTAAAAAGCTGGTTTTAGCTCATAAAGGCAGACTATTCCGGCTAGCCAAATGGATGTTGCATCACGACGAAGATGCAGAAGATGTAGTTCAGGAGGTTTTTATAAAGGTTTGGAAGATGAGAGGTAAGTTGGATTCTTATCGAAGCATTGAGGCCCTTATGGTAGAAATCACGAAAAACATGTGCTTAAACAAAATTAAGAGCAAGAAAGTGATTGAGTCAAATAAATATCTCGAAAAGATTAAATCAAAAGATCCCAGCCAGGACTTGAAATTGGATTTGAGAGAAAAGCTTGAACACGTAATGGGTGTAATT
>JAJCYL010000599.1 GCA_029262955.1 Cytophagales bacterium
ATCCTACTATAACCAATGATGCCAAACGTCTGGCATACATCGCCAGTCGATCTAACAGTGCAAATGCGGTTTATGAGTTGGACATTGAATCTAAAAAAGAAAAACATCTTTTAAGTATTGACTATTCCTCACCTCTAAGATCACTTGATTGGTCCCCCAACGGCAAAAATCTTGCAATTTCCTTCGCAAGTATTGACGATCCGATTTTCAAGATTCACATTTTGGATGTAGTCAATCAAAACGTAGAATCAATTACCCACCCCCATCCACAAATTTTTGGTGATATTAATCCTAAATACTCCCCATACGGTGACAGCATTGCTTTTATCCGAACTCAAAACAAATCATTGTACTATGATTTTTTTGGAGGAGTTGGTGATGTTTATGTTCAGGATCTAAACACCCAACAGCTGCAAAAGGTCACAAGAGTGAATTCCGAAATCACTGGTTTGGACTGGTCGGAAGACGGAAAGGAGCTTTTTTATATCCTAATGAACGAAAGTATGAACTTCGAAATCAGGCGAGTGAACCTTGCCAATTCTGAAGAGAAAATCATCTACTCCTCTGAAGAAGTTCTCAGAAACCTGAGTATTGATAACAAAATCACATTTGAACGACATAAAATTACTTATCGATTCATCAAAACCAATGTCACAGACACCGCTTCTAATAGTTTTGAATACATCAATTTAGAAAATGGTAAATATTGGTACCCTACCTTTGGAAATACCGATGATAAATTGGCCTTCATATCTACCCAATCCGGGTTCCCGGAACTCTGGATCAAAACTACAGGTCAGGAAACTCGTCAAATCACAGAATTTAAAGGGGCCTATTTAGGCAAGCCAAAATGGTCATCTAAAGATGACAAAATTGTTGTTCCGGTCACTCGCAAGGGTAATTCAGATATTTACGTTTACGATTTGGCAAAAAATGAATTAGTTCCATTATTAAATAGTTCGTTTAATGAAATGGCTCCGGAGTGGTCCGAAGATGACAGCAGCCTCTATTTTGTAGCTGACTATGAGCAGAAAAGTCAAATTTGGAAGATAGACGTTCGATCAATCGAGCTCGTTCCTGCACTTTTTCTTGACTTACCCTGTGATTACTTCGTTAGGAAGGGGAATGAGATTTACTATTCTAATGTCTCAAAACCAGAAATAAGAAAATACAATCTGGATAACAAATCTGATAAATTGGTAAGCTCAGCCCTAAGAAAAAAAGATACCAGAAATTGGGACATACGAGGTGATCACATTTACTATATCCGACTTAACCCTGGATACAAGAGGGTATTAGTGAAGAAAAATTTAACGGACGGCAATGAAATAACGATGTCAGGCGATGAAGCAATTATTGGCTATACCTTGCAGGGTATTTCCACCAATCAACCCGGTATTACAGTCTCTAATAATGGTAAAACCATTATAGCAGTAACATACGCTGGAAAAGATCCAGAAATAATGGTGCTGAATAGATAGGTTGACCCAACGGAATTAACGTCTTCTACCCTTCTTTTCAGGTGTCTTATCCGCCAGCTCAACGCACTCTTCCAGTGTCAGTTCTTCCGGCTTCTTATCCTTCGGAATGCGAACATTCTTCTTACCCGCTTTAATATATGGTCCGTAGCGACCATTTAGAACCTGGATTTCATCGTTTCCTTCGAATGTCTTAATCATCCTGTTAGCGTCAGCCTCTCGCTTGGTCACAATGAGGGGGATGGCCTCTTCCAATGTCACTGACAATGGATCCAATTCTTTACCTAAGGAAACAAATTTACCATCATGCCGGAGGTATGGTCCAAACCTGCCTATAGCGGCAACGACGTCCTTCTTCTCAAATTCACCAACAGTTCTGGGCAGCTTAAAAAGCTCCATGGCATCCTCAAAGGTGATGTTCTCTATAAATTGACCAGATCTCATGCTGGCGAACTTCTTATCTTCATCGTCACTTTCTCCAATCTGAATAAGTGGTCCAAACTTGCCCAAACGGGCATAAACCTTCTTTCCCGTCTTCGGATCTTCTCCCAGCTCCCTGGCCTTACTAACCTCAGACCGTTCAATCTGCTCTGTATCAACCACTTTGGAATGAAAACCTCCGTAAAAGGATGCGATCATGGTATCCCATGGCTTACTTCCCTTAGCAATCTCATCAAATTCCTTCTCAACATTAGCGGTAAATGAGTAGTCAATCACATTGGGGAAATGATCCACCAGAAAATCATTCACAACCATGGCGGTGTTGGTGGGGAACAGTTTATTCTTTTCACTTCCGGTGGTCTCCGTATCTACGACCCTATTAACTGCGCCATCTTTGGCGGTGAGTTGAATATATTCTCTTTGGCGACCATCCCGAGTTTCTTTGGAAACATAGCCTCTCTTCTGAACGGTTGATATAGTTGGTGCATAAGTAGACGGACGACCAATCCCCATTTCTTCCAATTTCTTTACTAACGATGCTTCCGTGTATCGAGCCGATGGTCGGGTGAATACTTGCTTTGAAACTACCTGGCTCATGTCAAGAACCTGTCCTTCCGCTAAAGGAGGGAGCATTCCTTTTTGCTCCTCGTCATCGCTGTCATCATCCTGAGACTCAATATATACCTTTAGGAATCCTTCAAACTTGATCACTTCACCAGTTGCAGTAAAGTGGGCCTCATCATTACTCAATCCGATAGTGGCGATGGTCTTCTCAACCTGTGCATCTGACATTTGAGAGGCGATGGCCCTCTTCCATATTAAATCGTAGAGTCTCTCCTCATTACGTTCATTACCCGCTGACTTGGTGGTGAAGTCTGTCGGTCTGATGGCTTCGTGAGCCTCCTGAGCAGATTGGGATTTCGTTTTATATCTCCGACTTTGAGAAAATGCCTCTCCGTAGTCATTCTTAATTGCATGAGCAGCTGCCTTAATTGCTTCCTCAGAAAGGTTGAGCGAGTCCGTTCTCATATATGTAATCTTACCCGATTCATATAGGCGTTGGGCAAGGGTCATCGTCTGTGCTACCGAATAACCTAATTTACGGCTGGCCTCCTGCTGTAAGGTGGACGTCGTAAATGGGGCGGACGGTGATTTTTTAAGTGGTTTGGTTTCTAGTTTTTTAATGAAAAATTCAGCCTCCAGACATTTCTCCAGAAATGCCTGAGCTTCTTCTTCCGTGGTAAATTTCTTCGGGAGTTCAGCATTTAATACTTTCCCACCCTCCAGAGAGAATTGTGCGGTTACCTTAAAGCTTGCGACAGAATTGAATTTATCAATTTCTCTTTCGCGCTCAACCACTAACCTTACAGCCACTGATTGAACCCTACCGGCAGATAATCCACCCTTGATCTTCTTCCAAAGCAAAGGTGAAATCTCAAATCCAACCAATCTGTCAAGGACCCGCCTGGCTTGCTGGGCATTGACAAGGTTAATATCAATACCTCTTGGAGTCTGTAGTGCATTTTGAATGGCATTCTTGGTAATCTCCCTGAAAACGATCCTGCGAATTCCATCATCCTTCAAGTTAAGGGCCTCCTTCAAATGCCAGGATATCGCCTCTCCCTCGCGGTCATCGTCACTTGCCAGATAGACCATTTCAGCACCCTTAGCCAATTTCTTTAGTTCTCCTATCACTGCTTTCTTGTCTGCGGGTACCTCATAGGTAGGACGAAAACCGTTCTCTATATCAATGGCTTTATCCCCTTTAGGTAAATCCCTCACGTGACCATAACTCGAGGCCACCTTGTAATCCTTACCAAGGTATCCCTCAATAGTTTTGGCCTTAGCCGGAGACTCTACAATTACCAGATTTTTTGACATACGATTTTTTGAAATTCAAAACGCTCCCACCAACAAACGAAAATCTTAATTTCTATTTTCCCCCAAGTGTGGGGCAAAGAAAGCAGAAAATTGAAAAACACAAACTTATCAGGGTGAAGTTTTAACTATAATTATTACCATTTATAGAAAATAAGATGACAATCTGAACATTTAACTATGCCGGTAGTTTAGAAAGCAAATGAAATAGATGCTCAATAAAAATTCCTTTAAATCAATCTTGTAATTATCTTGAAAGGATCTCCTTAGCACGTAGTTTTCGCCAGGTGCTGGTATTATTTTGAAAATTTGCAATTCGAGAACAGATACCTGAACGCATGGTTAATGCCATAGCTCCGATGGCCTTATAGCCTATTTTTGATATAAGAAACATTCTACATACTTAAGAAAATGGTCTGCAACCGCTGCATATGAGCAGTAAAAGGAGCAATGCCGCCAATTCTTTTTACCAATACCTGAATCAAGGCAACTCTTTTTTCAATCCGCTTGTAAAGTTATTAGAGAACCTGAATAACGGTTAAACTTTGTTCACTCTGTTATGGTTATGGTGATTTTCCAATCAAAACAAAGGAAGAAAACTTGCCATTTCAAAAATAATACTCATTTCAAATAATACATATCAATACAACAATTATGAATACTGGAAACAATTTTACGGCTAGAATTTTATTGCTTTTTACGCTCTTAGGAACGGTTTTTCTTACTTCATGTGGTGGTGATGATGACGACGACGACGATGCCGCATTAGCACTAGAAACTTTTGAGGTAGCTTTAAATTCCTCAAATGCCATTCCGGCTGTCACCGACAGAAGTGAAACTGGAAATATTACAATGACTTTGTTTGATGATAATTCATTGGAATTTACAATTACAGTTAATAGTCTCTCCTCAAGCGATGAACTTACTGCTGCACATGTACACGGTGGCGACCTTGTTTCGACGGGCGGTGTGGAAATAGCATTGGTTGACGGAACAGATATTGTATTCTCGGGAAGTACCGCAACGGGAACCATAGCCCTAACTGCAGCACAAATAGCTACTTTACAAGGAAGTGATGTCTACGTTAACGTTCATTCAACAGAATCCCCTGCGGGATTAATAAGAGGGCAAATAGACGAAACCATCGATAACGCTTATAATGTTTCATTATCTCCATCAAACGCAGTACCTCCTATCGTTGGAAGAAACGAAGAGGGCAGCGCATATTTCAGAATTGTCGGTAACACCATGTATTTTAAAGTCGCTGTGACTGGCTTAGATGCCACAGATGCCATAACTGCAGGTCATATTCATGAAGGTTCTTCTACTGTCACAGGAGGTGTTTTAATAGGTCTTGATATAACAGATGGAGCTCAATTAGAGGTAACAAAAAGTGTAGTGTTAACGGGTGAGGAACTCACTAAAGTCAACAATGACGAATTATATGTCAACATACACTCCACGCAACAACCCGGAGGCCTATTACGTGGTCAAATAAGATAATTATGGAATGATAAGAGCTATACGTAAGCGGTTTCAAGTTTAATTTCAATCTCAATCATCCCGCATGCGTATAGCATTTTATAAAGAGAACCTTCGCTACTTTGACGTTGAGAATATGAGTTTCTATAACTTGGGATGCACAATTCATGAATTTTCTGAATCATGAAGAAGGTACAATATTATCTTATTCCTCTTACGCTACTCCTGGCCTGTGAAAGAGATGAACCCATCACAATAAACGTCGAAGATCTCATCATTTCAATAGATGAGAATCCTCTGCCAGGACAAATTTTGGAAACTGTTCCCGGTACGACTAATAGTGGTCAGCTTTTTTTTACAATTACTTCTGAGAACCCCATTGGAGCATTTGAAGTTGAGGCCACTTCCGGATTATTATCTGTTAGAGATGAAACATTATTTGATTTTGAAACTAACCCAACCTTAACTGCAGAAGTTAGTGTTAGTCAAGGCACCGAAAGTGAAATTGCCAATATTACAGTTAACTTAAATGACATTGATGAACAAATTGACACCAGTGAAGGTACAATTTGGACTGGATCAGCTGTAACCTTTACAAAAGCGGATAAAGCGGATCACCTACTGGAACAAAACCAGGACAAAATAACAGATAAAGTCTGGCTTACGAGAGCTTTAACAAATGGTATCTTCAATATAAAATCAGAGGGTGTCTATGAAATGAATGCAAGCCCTTTTGATACGGAATGGGCATTCGGAACTACCTCAGCGATTGTTTCATTAAATTTTAAAAGCTGGCAGGAGGCGGTAAATAATTCGCCTCCTAATATGATTAATCTGGATATGGTACTCCATTTAGTTACTGACGATATTTATGTTGATATCAAATTCTTGTCATGGTCTTGCTGCGGCGATGGTGGCTTTAGTTACGTCAGATCTTCAGAATAACAGCTACAGCTTCAAATTCAAGATTATCTGCGATCAAACGTTAAAGTAGGCCATTCTAAATTCTCCACAACTTTTTTAAAAACTCAAGGTCCGTCCACTACATTTGCCTGTCATCAATCTATTTAGTTATTGAATAGTTAATGTCAAACAGACTCCACATTAAAAACATGGTTTGTAACCGCTGTATTGAAGCAGTGCAGGAGGAGTTTGAGAAATTAGACGTTCCCATTAATTCAATTAAGCTTGGCGAGGTTCAGATCGAACAAAACCTAACCACATCTCAATTGAAGTATCTTAGCACGGCACTCCACAAAAGAGGTTTTGAGCTATTGGAAGACAAGCAAAGTCAGTTAATTGAGCACATCAAATCTGCCCTTATTCAGCTTGTCCATTATCATAATAAACCACTAAAACTGAATTACTCAACTTTTCTTGAAAAAGAAATTGGCCGGGATTACCATTCATTGAGTACACTCTTCTCTTTGGTTGAAGGCATTACCATTGAGAAGTTCATTATTCTCCAAAAAATTGAAAAGGTCAAAGAATTGCTCATCTATGATGAATTATCTCTTAGCCAGATTGCCATCCACCTTAACTACAGCAGCGTGCATCACCTGTCTAATCAATTCAAGAAAACTACGGGAATGACACCCTCTCAATTCAAAAAGAATCATACTGAGCTCAGAAAATCATTGGATCAGGTGAAATAATGAACGGTTGGAGCTTGTGTTGCTGGGAAACTTCCTAATCATGTAAATCATTCCGAAAATTGTGTAAATCCTTGACCTGCCTTTATCAGTATATTTGGTAAACAATTTAAGGTCAATGGAAACATTACATAAAGCACAGCAGCACCACCATGATCACAGTCATCAAATGACCCACGAAGATCATTCCCCGCATGGAGATAATCCTAACTCTGTCAATAAGAAAGATCTTCCTGCTGGCAAATACTACTGCCCCATGCAGTGTGAAGGAGACAAAACTTATGACGAACCGGGAAATTGTCCGGTTTGTGGCATGCACCTGGTAAAACAGGAGTCACTCATAGCTAAAAACAAGGAATACACCTGCCCAATGCACCCGGAAATTGTTAACGACGGACCAGGCAGTTGCCCCATTTGTGGAATGGATCTTGTGCCAATGGCTGTCAACCCGGCAAATGAGGATGATGACGAAGACCCGGCATTCAAAAAAATGCTGAAACGCTTTTGGGTAGCTATTGCCCTTACCATCCCCGTTTTTGTCATAGCAATGGGAGAAATGGTTGGTATACCTTTTAAACAAATTGCCTCTGCAACCACCTGGGGGTGGATTCAATTACTGTTCTCTACCCCGGTAGTATTTTATTCAGGGGGAGAATTTTTTAAAAGAGGCTATTCCTCAGTTCGTCGGTGGGCTCCTAATATGTGGACACTCATTTCTTTAGGTGTTGGGGCTGCTTACGTTTTTAGCCTGGTTGCTTTAATTTTTCCACAGATATTTCCACCGTCATTCTCGATGGATGGTGAAGTCCATCTGTATTTTGAAGCCGCCACCGTCATTTTAACTCTCGTTTTATTGGGTCAGGTAATGGAAATGCGGGCGCATCACAAGACCAATTCGGCCATAAAAGAGCTTTTGAACCTGGTCCCGGCTGTAGCTACGGTCATTCGAGATGGTAAAGAACTCAAAGTTTCACTTGAAGACATCCTGGTAGGAGACATCTTAAAGGTCAAACCGGGAGAAAAAATTCCCGTGGACGGAGTAGTTACCAAGGGTCAAAGTACAATTGACGAAAGCATGATATCCGGTGAACCAATTCCTCAGGAAAAAACTCAAGGGGATAAAGTAACCGGTGGTACGATAAACGGCACAGGTTCATTTGAAATGGAGGCCGTGAAGGTCGGTAGTGATACGCTGCTGGCTCAGATTATTGATATGGTCAATCAGGCCAGTAGGTCACGGGCGCCCATTCAAAAACTGGCCGATACCGTTTCCAAGTATTTTGTGCCAATTATAGTAGGCATTTCATTGTTAACTTTTACAATATGGTATTTGGTTGGTCCTCAACCAGCCCTGGTTTATGCTTTTGTTAATGCTGTTACGGTATTGATTATCGCTTGTCCCTGTGCTTTGGGTTTGGCCACGCCCATGTCTATCATGGTGGGAACGGGTCGCGGAGCTAAACAAGGGGTTTTGGTTAAAAATGCCGAAGCGCTTGAAACCATGGAAAAGATTGACACTCTGGTTATTGATAAAACGGGAACAATAACAGAAGGAAAACCTGCATTTATAAAAGCCGTCTCTTTTGGTAATTTCAAAGAGAA
>JAJCYL010000600.1 GCA_029262955.1 Cytophagales bacterium
GTTAAGCTCTCATTCTCCTTTTCTTTAAAGGAATCTTTCCATTTGTTCCGCCAAAAAACAACACCAGATAAGTCAGCCTCTACAAACGATGTCACATGAGGTGAGATCTGCTTGGATGCAACCATGCGTTCGGCAATCATCTTCCTCATCCGATCCATCTCAATAATCTCGTCTTCACCACTTATGGTCAGTGGCGGAGGGGCTGGCCTGCCATGCCCATTGGTCGATGTAGGTATTGATCCAACTCCAGACTTGCGCTGCTGAATGAATGACAGGATATCCTGTTTTGTTACTCTACCCTCTTTACCAGTTCCACTTACCTGTTCCAATTCAACCAGTGAGATCTTTTCTTCTTCGGCAATGTTTCTAACGAGTGGGGAGTAAAACCTTCCGGATTCTGATCTGGCAGGAATTTTAACGTTCGTTACTGCACCAACCCCAACTTCAGCAAGGATCTTCTTTTCAGCAACTGGAGGCGATTTCTTCCTGGGTGCTTTTTCTTCTATTTTCGAAGTACCGTTCTCTTCACCCTCAGTGGTGATTACGGCAATTGCTTTTCCTACCGCTACTACATCACCTTCACCAGCCAATATTTCAGTCAGCACGCCAGCGTGAGTGGCTGGTACTTCAGTATCCACTTTATCAGTAGCAACCTCCAAAACCGATTCGTCCTGGTCAATTGTGTCACCAACTTTTTTTAGCCAGGTGAGGATAGTACCTTCCATGATACTTTCACCCATTTTCGGCATCACCATTTCAACTAAAGCCATCGCAATACAATTAGATCATCTTTTGGGACTTTAAATTTAACAGTTTGGTCACTGATCTGCGAAGAATTTGTTGGTTATTTAACAAAAACCGTATGCACTTGACAAAATATAATATGGCATTGATTTCAATTAAAGCTTATAATTGATAATTATATATTATTATTAGCGGTAATACAGAATATAATTCCGCATCTATCAAGTCAAGAAGTCTATTCTTTTTTTAGATCTTACACCTATCTGAGCGAGTTAACCGGATTAGCAAAGCTTCTTTTTAACGGTATCTATTCACTTCTCAGTGTTTCTACCGGATTGGCAATGGCTGCTTTGATCGAATGGTAGCTAATAGTTAGGAGGGTAATCAAAAATGAAACTGCCGCCACAAGGGCAAATAACCACCAGCTTATTTCAATTCGATAGGCAAATTGAGCGAGCCATTGTTTTGAATAGTACCACCCCACTGGTGCCGCAATAAAGAAGGCTACAATTACCAACCAGGTAAACTCGCGTGAAATCAATTTGAGAATTCCGCCCACTGAAGCACCAAGTACTTTCCTGATACTTATTTCCTTTTCTTTTTGTTCTGAAGTGAAAGACGCCAATCCGAATAGACCCAAACATGCAATGATCAAACCAATCAAAGTCAGGTATTTAATGGCATTGGCCAGCCTCTCTTCATCTTGATAATTCTTCTTCCATTCCTCCTCCATGAAGAACAGCTCCGGTGGCCATAACGGCGCAAAGGCTTTCCACGTGTCCTCAATATATTTTGTGGTTTCAGTTAAATTGATGGGATTTATCTTAATCGCTATATATCGGTATCGCTCATCGTTAACCATTGATATGGCCAAAGGACTCACGCTTTTATGTAGTGACAGGAAGTTAAAATCTTGAATCACACCTATCACCTTCCCTGTCTTAAACGAGTTGCCACCACCACTGAACACTTCCAGATCTTTACCGATCGCTTCTTGTGCTGTCCCCCCAAGTTTCTTCGAAGCGGTATTATTCAAAATAAATGAGCCTGTGGGGTCATTGGGGAACTCCCTGGAAAAATCTCGACCTGCAATCAATTCAAGCCCGAATGTTTTAAGAAAATCTTCATCAGCCCGAAAAAGATGCATATGAAAACGCTCATTGTCATTAAAGCCTTCAGGAAGAAAAGGATAAAAGAAAACCGGAGCATTCACACCAAAAGGCAAACTCCAGGTCCCACTTGCCTTACTGATTGAGTTATGCTGGGTTATGGTCCGCTTAAACCTGTCAAAAACCTCGTGATTGGAGTAAACATCCTCCTTAGATCGTAAAAACACATATTGTTCCTTGACTATGTCGAGATCGAGGTTTCTAAGGTAAGACATCTGATAATATATCGTACCTATGGCAATTAATAAGGTCATCGTAACCGCAAACTGAAATACAACCAATCCTTTTCTGACCATTCCGTTCCGACGATTCTGGATACTAAAGCCTTTAAGAACCTTTGCAGGTCTGAAAGATGACAGATATAATGAAGGATAAAGACCAGAAATAAATCCAACTACAGCACCTAATAAAAGAATGACACCTATAAAGGTTGGATTCAATAAGTCCAGCGATAAGTTCTTTTCTAACAAATCATTGAAGAAAGGAAGTAGTAAATAGCTCAAAATGATTGCCACAACAATGGACAAATAAGTAATCAGAATAGACTCCATTAGAAACTGGGTGAAAATTTGACCCTTACGTGCCCCTATCACCTTTCGAAGGCCCACTTCTTTTGCACGACGTGTATACCTGGCTGTACTTAAATTCATAAAGTTTATGCACGCCAGTGCCAGTACAATGACTGCAATTACCATTAAGACCCAAATAGATTCCCGGTTAGTATTTAATTTCGAATCTCCAGGTAACGAACCAAGTCTTACATCCAATAGTGGTTGCAGATGCACGGTGAGTCGATCTTTAAGATCCGGATCGAAATATTGGTCTACAAATTCGGGCATTTGACTGGTTAGAAGTTCAGCTGCTGAAGGATCTTTTAGCAAAACGTAAGTTGGATAGGAAACAGAATACCAGTTGTTATTCCCCCAATTTTCAAAACTGGAAAACTTAATATTGGCCAATACTTCAAAATCAAGATGTGAATTGGAAGGCAGACTTTCAATCACCCCCGTAACTTTCATGTTGTAAGGTTCAGCCAACTCATTGGGATCATCGTCGCGATCAAAGTGCATGATCACTTCACGACCAAGTGCCGGTGAGTCACCAAAAAGTTTAGCCGCCATTTTTTCTGTTATCACCAAACTGCGCAGGTCATCGAGGCATGTCTCCTGACTTCCTTCCAAGAAATTAAAGGTGAAGATTTTAAATATAGCAGGATCTGTCCAACTGAATTTATCAATAAGAATTGAAACATCATTTATCTCAAATAGTGGAAGTCCTAAATAATCATGATGATGACTGAGTCTTGCAGCCTGTTCAATTGAAGGAAAATCATTTTTGATAACCTCAGCAACCGGATATGCAGAACCATTCCTGTACCTGATGTTGTCATTAACCTTTTCAGAACTTGTCAGGCGAAAGATTCGATCCTTTTTGGTGTGAAAATTATCGTATTCCAATTCATGGGAAACAAACAAGTAACTCAATAGGAAGACGCAAATTCCAAGAGAAAGCCCTGAGATATTTAGAAAGCCATATACCCTGTTTTTTATTAATCCACGCCATGCAATTAACAAATAGCTTCTGTACATCATAGGAGTTGAATTAAATAGCATGATAAAATGTGGAGTTTTTAATAACGACAGTCTAAAGAGTAACAAAACCTCTTTCATATATACTATTTGCGCCAGGAATGGCCCATATTTCAATAATAACTTAGCATATATCTCCTCCAGGTCGCCAAGAATATCTTTGCTATAGTCCTTGTGGCAAACCTTTTGAAAGATCCAATGAGCAAGTTTCTTAATCATAAATTAAGGTTCAAAAGCGACCTTAGGTATGGCATTCCATAACTCTATTCTAACATCTTTAGTGTATTCCAATGCCTTTCTTCCATAGGCAGTTATATTGAAATATCTTTTCGGCCTCCCTCCCCGTTGTTCTGTCGATTCACCTTCCCTGGATTCGAGATAGCCCTTCTTCTCCATTCGTCTAAGCGCTGATTGCAATGCCCCTACACTCACTTTCCGTTCTAAACGATTCTCGATTTCCTCTTTTATAGCAACGCCGTAGGCCTTATTATACAAGACGCCGACAGTTAGCAAGACGACTTCTTCAAATTCTCCCAATTGAAACTTTTTCATTATTCCTATTTGTAGTATTGAAAGTATGAAGGGCTTACGTAATTTCCTAAATGTAGTTTTGAAAACTTACTAAATTGTAGGAGTTAGGGCTATGTCGTGAATTGTTTGACTAATCCAGACCATAGAAATATATCAGAATATCATCAAGGAGAGGCTTCCAGTTTTTCCAGTTATGACCTTCAGCAACCTCAACATATTTGAAATCATAGCCATTCTTATCCAAAACACTCTTAAAACGGCGTGTGTCAGTTGATTTATCGTTAACCGTTCCCGTGCTGAGAAAGATATCAATTGGCAATCTCGGTGCCTTACTAAAGTCTGCATAGATGGTGGGACATGGATGAGGAGCCGGCGATTGAATACCAATTTTTCTGAAGGTATCACTTCCGTTCAAGGCAAAATACATAGCATTTAGTCCACCAAAAGATAGGCCAAGGATACCACGCCTATCCTTTGAATCATCTGCCTGGTAGTCTTTTTCAACCTGTGGAATTAGCTCCTTTTTATAGAATTCCAGATAATCCGGATTACACAAGAACTGGCTATTTCTCCTATTTCTTGATGAGTTGTTGGGATCTACAGCAGAAACCAACACAATAATGTGAGGATTCACCTGCCCTTTGTTGATCATTTTTTGAGACAATGCCAGTAAATCTCCTGAATTCTTATAACCATCCCCATCGGTAACATACAATACCGGTAGCTTATCAGATTCGTATCCCTCAGGAACATGCACCCAATATTTGAGCTCATATCCAAGTAATTTGCTTTTTATAACATGCTCATGGGAAGGAGCTAATGGTGCAATGAAGAGATGGGCTAAAACTAACAGGTTGAACATGACAGAAAGTTATTTCTCTCCTTCAACTCTTTATTCTATTTGCGGGTTTCGCGATCTGTCCTAAAAATGGGAATTGAAGTATTGGTTATATGTCCAAATGATGGGCATGATCATCGATCATATCAATTTGCTTGGTGATGGTGGTAACAAACTTCACTAATGCTTCTTGAACTCTCTTTTTTTCAGCTTCATATTTCTCACCTTTGTGGCCGAAATTGTGTTCCGTGTGATTGTAGGCCCTACATTCCTGACGTACAAAATGACGGAATCTTTTAGTGGTGAAATCTCGCTCTAAGGCGGTGATATCATCCATGGCAGCTTTCGCCTCCATGTCAAAATCATTCCAGTACTTAGTCTTGGCAATTACATAGATCGTGCTGTCGTAATGATGTATGTTGTCTAACATTTTCGTAAGATCCCTCCTGAAAGCTCTATCCTTACATAGATTTTTCAAATCATCATAGGTGGTCAAATTTTGAGCTTTGGCATCCCAATCCGCCCTGAGTTTGTCCATTTCCAAAACGACCTTTTCGTCCTGTCCGAAAAGGTTAAATGAAATGGTCAATAGAATAATTGGAATAACAATTTTCATTTCATTGGTGTTTTAAGTCCAGGGCATGTGGAAATTGTCCACTTATAATTTCAAATGGTGTGCATGCTCATCAATCAAGTCTATTTGCCGTGTGATAGATCCAACGTACCTCCTTAAGGCAATCTCTACACGCTTTTTCTCTGCTTGATATTCGTCGCCTTCCTTCCCAAAACTACTTTCTACCATATTGAATTCTCCACACTCTTCGTGAACAAAAGATTTGAATCCCTGGGTCGCATAATCCCGTTCTAATTTTTCAATATCTTCAAGTGTGGCTTTGGCTTCGGCATCGGCACTACCAACATATTTGGCTTTTACTGTATTGTAGAGGGTAGTGTCGAAATGATGAATTTGATCAAGAAGTTTGGTGAGATCCGACCTAAAATCTCGGTTTTTACAGAGGTTTTGTAAATCATTGTAACTCTGTAAAAAGGCTGCTCTTGTATCCCAATTGACACGAAGGTCGTCCATCACTCTAACAATATCTTCCTCCTGAGCATGTGAAAAATTCAAAGAACCAAATACTATGATTATGGCAAGGATGGGCTTCATGGTTGTTGCAGTTTAATGATTTGAATGCCAATGTAATATTAAACTTAAAATCATTTTTGCAGGAATCAAATTATGGGGATAAGAGAATGACAGAAAAATTACTTCTTCTTAATATTCGCTTTTACCCAAATTAATTCTTCTTTGTCAATGAATTGATCTTTGTTGGCATCAAGCCATAAGGCCAAAAAGAGTTTTTTAAATTCAGATAGCGGCTGTATGTCTCCTTCATTCATTAGTGATCGCACGGTGAATCGATATTGATTATCGCCCGCAGATTTAGCACCATGTGTTTCATTAAGACTATTCCCTGTGTCCTTTTCTATGGACAAAAAGTCTGTATTCTTCGTACCAGCCAGGTATTTAAATATGTAGAAATAGGAGTTGAAATCAGCATTGATGTCAGTATTGGGCTGAGTAAATTTGAATAGGCCATTGTCAACACTTGCACAGACATGAAGTTCACTGCCCTCAAAAAGAATATCAAATGGCATTTGTTTCAGATCCATCTCATAGTAGTCATTTTTGTCTTTGACTAAGGCCACTGTATCTCCCTGGATAAATTTAATGTTTGGTGTCTGTGCAGATGAAGTACTGATCACAGAGAACAATAGCACACAGATCAGATAGTGGATTTTCATAATTAGTTGGTTAATAAATCGATGATTTCCCCATTACCTACATCCGTCGCTTTTTGCATTACCGTTTTGCCATAAATATCGGGACGATCAGTGATGGCATTGTAGTCTAACAATAATTTGACCATAGCGACTTTCTCAGCTGCCACAGCCAAATAAAGAGCGGATTCCCCTCGATTTCCACGGGCATCAATTAGTGCATCGTTTTCCAGCAACCATCTCACGACTGCAACATGTCCTTTGGCAGCGGCCTGCATCAGCGCAGTACTTCTCAACTTGGCATCCTGGTAGTTAACATCTGCACCGCTTTCAACTAAGGCTTTTACAATCTCAAGATTACCCCTTGATGCGGCACGGTGGAGTGGTGCAATTTTATCTTTTGTTGAGACCAAATTCACATCGCCTCCATTGTTAATCAAAACCCTGACGGTTTTAATATCCTCTGCTTCCGTAGCAAAGTGCAATGACGTCCATCCACGCAAGTCTTCCTGATAATTCACTTCAGCCCCTTTTTTGATGTAGCCTTCAACTTTTTTTGACTTCCTGGCAAGGACCGCCCAATTTAATTTAAGGTTAGCCTCTTGTTGTGAGAGTTTGCATCCCACTAACTGGAATAGAGTTATAACGATCAGTAGTGTACGCACTTATATATGATGTAATTCAAGAGTGCAATTTGTGAATTTCTACTCACATCCCACAACCCCGGCTGCCGGGTTAAAGATATTATCTATAGATGTCATAAACTCCATTCCTAATCCACGGTAGACCAGAAATAGTCCAAACGAGAAAAGTCCAAAGGAGAGTACTCTCTTGTAGTTGCCCCGAACCAAATCCAAAAGCTTATTACCTGAAAGAGTCAAAGAAAACATCATTGGCAACGTACCCAAACCAAAGAACAACATAAAACCGGCAGCACTAAATAGATCAGTTTGAATTAGTGCACCAGCAATAGCCATATAAACAAGGCCGCAGGGGAGGAAGCCGTTGATAACTCCTAACAGGGCTGTACTTCTAAGCCCCTTTTCTCCTGGACGATTTAGTTTGCTTAACATCCTAAAAGCAAAGCTGAATTGTCCAGTTAAGTAGTTATTCAATTGAGGCTTGATAATCAGGGTTAAAGACAATAAAATGATCAGGGCACCTAATGAGACGGAGAGCCACTTCTGTAGTCCACTAACCAATGCCAACTGCCCTAGAAGTCCAAACAATAAGCCTAACAAGATGTAAATAGAAATACGGCTGGCATTGTAAACGATCGAATTAACAACATTTTGACCATGTCCAATCCGGTTGGCAACTATGGCCAACGGGCCACACATGCCTATACAATGCATGCTTCCAACCAATCCCATCAAAAATGCAGCGCCTAACATCAGAGAAAGATCTTTTGTTCTATGTAATATGCTTGCTCCGAGTCTCTCCAGCTCAACTTCACTTTCCAAAGACCTCCTACGTGATCAGTGAGATCAACCGTTTGTCGACCATTGTTATCAAGCGTCAATTGAGTATTGAAATCCATCGCTGCGTTCGATGGTCGAAAGAATGTCACATCACCTTCATTTATTGATTCACTAACTTCCAGCGTGAAAACGAGTTCAAGCTGTCTTGGACTTTTAGAGTAGATTAACTCTGGCTGAATTGCCAAATCCTGAGCATTTTTTGCTCGTATAATTTGATTCTCAAAGTCTAGTGTCTGTTGGTAGTAGTCAGATGAAACAAGTTGAAAATCTTCCCGAACGCACACTACTACAAGGGTGACAATAAATGTCCCGAAAAGTATAAATGCGATTATAATTTTGTGTCCCCAGTTCACATTAAGAGTGATTAGTTATAAATGATGAATTATGAGTTGTTCTTTTTTGAGTTGATGATTATTGTCCTAATTATTTTTAGTAATTCAGTTCCACCTGCGTGTAATGAATCAAATTCTTCCGTTTTCAAATATTTGGTTTCATTCAATAATTCGATCCAATAAAGCACCTCATCAGTTTCTTTCTGAGCAATCCCTAACTTATGTATAAAGTCTGCCTTACTTTCAGCATTTTGAGCTTCCCTAACATTGGCTCCAACTGAAGTACCACTTCGAAGTAATTGCTTACTCATGATATATTCCTTTCGATCGGCAGTAAGTACTTTATATATATCAACAATTTGCACAGCGTATTTGAAAGACTTGTCTTTAATAATATTACTCATAACCTATAAGATGCAATAGCTGCCTAATTCATAACTCATAATTCATCACTTCTTTAACTTAACCGGTGCTAAAAATTTCGTATCCATGCCTTCAATTTTTTTGCCATCTGAGTAAAGTCCCAATTCAACCTCAAAACTCGGTTTGTCAATTTCTTCTGCTGGAATCTTAACCATAAATACGCCCTCAATCATTTCTCCACCTCCCACTACAATTTCGTTGTCTCCAATTTTTTCAATGGTTGCATTTGGTCTTCCCTCCAATCTTAAATCCAATTCAACCGGCTCAAAAGTCTTATTCACAAATTGAATATTATAGAGATTGCTAATCTTCCCGTCATCTGTTTTTTGATAAAGCATCCCAGGTACTCGCAAAACAGTAGTTTCAATATCAGATCTTGTTAATACAAAAAACGACAGTAAGCTCACTAGTGCTATTAGCACTACCGAATAGCCAGCAACCCTTGGTGTAAAAATTCTAGCGGCCCCGTCTCTTATAGCATTGTAGGAAGTATATCTAATTAGACCTTTAGGCTTATTTATCTTCAACATGACATCGTCACAGGCATCAATACAAGCAGTACAGTTTACGCATTCCAATTGAGTACCATTCCTAATGTCTATACCCGTCGGGCATGCATGCACACATAGCTTGCAATCAATGCAATCGCCCTTACCCTCTTGTATTTGATTCTTCTGAAGCCGACCACGTTCTTCTCCTCTCTTAAAATCATACCCAACCACAATGGAATCTTTTCCCAATAAAACTCCTTGAAGCCTACCATACGGACAGACTACGGTGCAAGCCTGCTCTCTGAAATAAGCAAAGACCCAATAAAATATTCCAGTAAAAGCCGTCAAACCAATAAATCCTGCCATGTTATGAGAGGGTGACTTTGAAACAATTTCCATAACCCGATCAATACCTATCAAATAGGCCATTACTGTATGAGCTATTAACATGGATATGACTAAATAAATGAAGTGCTTTAATCCTTTCTTACGAATTTTTTCTCCGCTCCAGGGTGCTTTGTCCAGCTTACGCTGTTGGTTAGCATCCCCTTCTATCCAATACTCAATTTTACGGAAGACCATTTCCATAAAGAGGGTTTGTGGGCAGGCCCACCCACACCATACTCTTCCAAATACTACTGTAAAAAGAATGATGAAGACAAAAAATATAACAAGCGTAAGAGCTAATAAGAAAAAATCTTGAGGCCAGAATACATTACCAAGAATGACAAATCGACTTTCAAAAATATTTAGCAACAGTAGAGGTTGCCCATTGATGCTTATAAATGGACCTGCAAACAAGATAGAGAGTAAGGTCAGAGTGACCCAAACCCTGGCATTGTGGTACCAACCCTTTGGTTTTTTTGGGTACACCCAAATGCGTTTTCCCTCGGCATCTACAGTTGAGATGCCGTCCCTGAATTCTTCCTCGTACTGGTAGAGATTTTCCATTTAGAAATTAACAGTCATTCTGAGAACTAATTTTCGGATTGCCAAACACACAAAATAAGATGACATTTGGGCAGGTCCCTTTAGGGAATAGAAGGGTTGGCGATGGCCCATCACACACCCTGCCTTCAGCATCCCTAAAGGGATCCAACCACACAAAATTCCTATCTGTCATCGGTAGAACTAATTCTCGGATTGCCGGCGATTTCCTCTTTCGAATGTCATCAGTAGCTAACATGTCTTATTCTTCTACCCAAATCTC
>JAJCYL010000601.1 GCA_029262955.1 Cytophagales bacterium
CTGATCCATATATTCCGGCTGATGTGGCAGCGTACATTGCTGCTCCTAAGGCTGGAGCCTGTTCGGAAACTGCTATCTTAATTGGTCGGTCCAAAATGTCCGCTAAGGTTTGCATCACAAAAGGAGATTTCTTAGCTACACCACCAATTCCCACTACTGATTTTATTTGTACTCCTTCTTCTTCAAACCGGTCGATGATCTTTCTCGACCCAAAACAAATGGCTTCTATGAGGGACCTAAAGATATGAGGGGCCTTTGTCCCAAGGTTAAGATTAGTTATAGCAGCTTTCAAGGTCTGATCGGCATCTGGTGTCCGTCTGCCATTGACCCAATCGAGCGCTATGGGAACTGTCTCGTGCAGAGGAATAGTTTCTGCCTGTGCTGATAATTTGGTAATAAGTTTATCTCTTAATTCCGTAACCAATTGTTGTTTTTGATCATCGTTAATATGAGTACTGTCCATGATTAATTCGTCAATAGGGGAAATCAAAATATCCCTGAACCAGGCAAGCACATCTCCAAATGCTGATTGCCCTGCCTCTAATCCAATCATCCCGGGTATGACGGAGCCGTCCACCTGGCCGCATATTCCGTTGACAGTTTTGTCACCAATCACATTGGAAGGGGAGACTATGATGTCACAAGTGCTGGTGCCCATAACACGGACCAATGTGTACTCTTCAACTTCGGCACCAACCGCTCCGGCATGTGCATCGAAGGTGCCCACCGACACCACTGTGTTTGCTGTAAGTCCAAGTTTTTCAGCCCATTCTGGGCAAAGATGTCCTGCAGTTTGATCAGAGGTGTAGGTTTCTCTGTATAAATGATTTTTTACGTCTACAAGATAGGGATCAAGCTGTGAAAGGAATTTGTCATCGGGCAGGCCTCCCCAGCTCTCATGCCACATGGCCTTGTGCCCAGCTGCACAACGGCTGCATTTGAACGTCGATAGTTCAGGGCTGCCGACAAGGATATAGGTCATCAGGTCACAGTGTTCCATCCAGGAATACGCTGCCATTTTTACAGCACTGTCTTCCCGGGAAACATGGAGGATCTTAGCCCAGAACCATTCCGAGGAGTAGATCCCTCCCTCATACTTAGTATAGTCTTCGCCGCCCCAATTTTTAACCAGGTAGTTAATCTCATCAGCCTCAGCAATGGCGGTGTGGTCTTTCCACAATACGGTCATGGCATTTGGATTTTCTTCAAAGCCGGCATTCATGCAGAGAGGTAAACCTTTCTGATCAATTGGTTGGGGAGAAGAACCTGTAGTGTCTATGCAGATGCCCTTCACATCATGTGGGTCAATGCCCGACTCCCTCACAACATCTCTGACCACGATTTCCATGCCCTCGATATGATCGGATGGATGTTGCCGGAATAAATTTTTTGAGGGATCACAATGGAGTCCTTTTTTCCATTGGTCATACCAATAAACTTTACTGCCAATTGACTGCCCGTTTGAAGCATCTACCAGAACTGATCTTACAGAATCGGTTCCAAAATCAAGACCAAGAACAAATTGCTTAGGCATGCGAATTGTGGTTTACATTTCGCCAAATTAACAACTCTAATATTGTTTCTAACATTTGTTAAGAAAGCTTGTTATGATCTTCATTATTCAGCGGAATATTGGCCTATAAATTACGAGATCTTGTAGGCTCACAACTAAGAAACTAGTTGAATCCCTTGCTTTTTTTGCCAGAATTGAAAACCAAATCAGTTTAAATTATATATAGACCGAGCAATAGTTATGCTCTTTGATACCCAAGAACAATTTAGTAATATAACATGCCACTGTACAGACTAATTAAGTATATCTACTATGTATAAGAACTTTATAACCTCCAGCTTGATTCTGATCGTGATATCAGTCTTTCAAGTTGAACCCATCCTTGGACAAACTGATTTAAGCAAGGCTGTTTCTGGTCTCCAGTTGCGAAATATTGGCCCGGCACTCATGGGTGGTCGCATCGCTGATATCGCAGTGAGTCCCACAAATCGCAGCACATGGTATGTGGCTGTGGGCTCAGGTGGCCTATGGAAGACTACCAATGCTGGTATTTCCTGGAAACCGGTTTTTGATGAGCAGGTCTCTTATTCAATTGGCACGGTTACAATCGATCCAAATAATCCCGATATAGTATGGGTAGGAACTGGTGAAAATGTCAGTGGCCGCCATGTAGGTTGGGGAGATGGTGTCTACAGAAGTGGTGATGGTGGACGAACCTGGCAAAATATGGGCCTGAAGAAATCAGAACATATTGGTAAAATTCTGGTCGATCCGAGGGATAGTGATATGGTTTTTGTAGCGGCGGAAGGGCCCTTATGGTCATCTGGTGGTGAACGGGGGTTATATCGAACTACTGATGGAGGCAAAACCTGGCAACTGGTACTGACTATTGATGAAAATACTGGCGTCACAGATGTGGAATTTAATCCTTCAGATCCCGATGTTTTATATGCCGCTGCTTATCAGCGTCGAAGGCATACCTGGTCACTCTTGTCTGGGGGACCAAAGTCAGGAATATATAAGTCACTGGACAACGGGAAGAGCTGGCGTCAAATTAAAACGGGTTTGCCAAAAGGAGATGTGGGCAAAATTGGAATTGCAGTCACACCGTCAGACCCAAATATTGTATATGCCACGCTTGAAGCGAATGATAAAGAGAAGGGTTTTTATAGATCGCTTGATAAGGGAGAAAGCTGGGAAAAGCGAAATAGTTATACATCCGGTGGCACTGGTCCTCACTACTATCAGGAAATTGAAGCGTCACCAGTAGATCCGAATTTAGTCTATCAGATGGATGTTTTCCTACATGTTACCCGTGATGGAGGAAAGACCTTTGATTACCTCGGCACAGGTCGGGAGAAACACAGTGACAATCATGCCCTATGGATAGATCCGAATGATGGGGAGCACCTTATTGGAGGAACAGATGCGGGACTGTATGAGACCTTTGATGAAGGCACCACTTGGAGACACTTTCCAAATCTACCAGTTTCTCAATTCTACAAACTTGGGCTGGACAGTTCGGAGCCATTTTACAATATTGTTGGTGGTGCCCAGGATCTTGGTACGTTAATTGGCCCATCAAGAACCATGAATACAGAGGGTGTCCGGAACCAGGACTGGTATGTTCCACTCGGGGCCGATGGTTATGACACGACCTTTGATCCTGATGATCCAAATACGGTTTACATGGAAATCCAACAGGGTACCCTTGTAAGACTTGATCGTAGGAGCGAGGAGACCCTAAGCATTCAGCCACAACCCGGACCAAATGATCCGCCGGAGCGTTGGAATTGGGATAGCCCAATTCTGGTTAGTCCACACTCATCAAGCCGTTTATACTTTGGATCGCAACGCGTGTGGCGTAGCGAGGATAAGGGTGATTCATGGACCCCAATTAGTGGCGACCTAACAACGAACCGCAACCGCTATGAATTGGAGATGATAGGCCGTGTTTGGAGCACCGATGCTTTGTATGACAATGGTGCCATGTCAAAATATGCCACACTGACCTCAATCTCCGAATCTCCAAAGGTGGAAGGGTTGCTCTATACAGGTTCCGATGATGGTATTATTAAAGTAAGTGAAGACGGCGGTCAAAATTGGTGGACCAGTGGTGCGCTTCCCAAGGTGCCGGCATTGTCCTTTATTAATGATGTTGAAGCCTCTACGCATGATCCAAATATTGTTTTTGCCAGTGCAGATGCTCACAAATTCGGCGACTTCAGACCCTATTTGTTTATGAGTTCAGACCGTGGCCGTACCTGGCGTTCAATTGTTGGTGACCTACCTCAAAAAACAATTGTTTGGGTCCTGAAACAGGACCATATAGATCCCAATTTACTATTTATAGGAACCGAATATGGTATTTATTATTCTCCAAACAAGGGGACGAATTGGGTGAAACTTGACGGAGGAGTGCCAACAATTCCGTTTAGGGATCTTGAAATCCACAAAAGAGATAATGATTTGGTAGGAGCAACATTTGGTCGTGGCTTCTACGTATTGGATGATTATTCTGTTTTACGGGATTTGTCCAAAGCTGTTAAAGCTGGATCGAATACGCTCTTTTCGGTAAGAGATGCCTGGTGGTATATTCCCAACAGCCCGATGCAGGCGACAGGCATGCCGACATTGGGTACTACTAGTTTTGCGGCTGAGAATCCTCCATTTGGAGCAGTCTTTACATATTACTTGAAGGATATCCCAAAAACATCTAAGGAGAATCGCCAAAGTAAGGAGAAATCTCTTCGAGAAAAGAGCGCCAATATACCTTTCCCGGGATGGGATCGCCTCAATGATGAGATGGATGAGAGTGACCCCAGGGTATTACTCTTAGTGCGTAATGAAAATGGTGACCCCATAAGGTGGATAAAAGGATCAGCTACTAAAGGGTTGAACCGTGTGAGTTGGGATCTCCGCTATGCTGCTCCTGATCCAATAAACTTGGCTGAACCTGCTTTTAAACCACCATGGGCGGATTCTCCTCAAGGTCCACTTGCTGCACCAGGGTCCTACAGTGCGGAATTATTTATTTTCCATGAAGGAAATATGCTATCTCAGGACCCTCCACAGAAGTTCACTGTGAAGCCAGTAGCAACAACAACTGCGGGAGCTGACTTTCAGGCAGTATCAACATTTCAGCAAAAGACCAGTGAACTTTCAAGGCAAATTTCCAGCGCCAACAAGAAAATTAGTGAAGGACGTGAACGACTAATACATATAAAGGCAGCTTTAACAGAGTCAGCTGGAGTTACTCCGGAGCTTTTTACCCGTTTAGATGAGTTCCAGAGCAAGTTATCCGGGCTGCAAACACGACTATCTGGGGACAGAGTTCGTCAAAAAATGAGCGAATCTTCGGTTCCCTCAATAAGTAGTCGCATAGGTCAGGTTGTGAATGGACATTGGAATACACGCCAAAATCCAACTGTAACGCAGAAGCGCAGTATCCAAATTGCAGAAGATGAATTTGTTCAATTTAAAGCGGACTTGAAAGTTTACTTCGATGACTTATCGAGTTATGAGAGTGAGCTGGAAAAGGTCGGTGCACCATGGACTCCAGGGCGTAAGTTTGAATAAGTCTATATTGAGTTTAGTGAATTGGATTCCATCGAGGATATGGTAAATGAGTGAAGAGAATAAGAAGATCATCATAATTGGTGGTGGATTGACGGGGTTAACACTGGCATATCTTTTGAATAAAAAGGGAATATCCCCTACCATTTTGGAAGCGCGAAATAGGATAGGAGGTAGAATTCAAACCATTAGAGGAGAAGGCCTTGCGCCCATTGAAATGGGTGCTACCTGGCTGGGTGCAAAACATCAGGCTTTAAAAGCATTGCTTGACGAACTTCATATTGGTGTTTTTCAGCAAGAACTGAGTGATAGGGCATTTTATGAGCCAATTTCAACCAGTCCACATCAGCTCGTACAATTACCTCCAAATGATGATCCCAGTTTTAGAATTCAAGGTGGGAGTAGTATACTGATTGATGCGCTTCGGAGTAGTTTGAAAGAAGATCAAATTCTCAACAATCAGATTGTCCGCTCAATCAGTAAAAATAGTGAGGCGCTTGCCGTAAAAACAGCAAAGGAATCTTTTCAAGCAGATATTGTCATTAGTACTTTACCACCTTATTTGTTGACTAAATCAATTGAGTTCGACCCTCTACTACCGTTGGACCTTTTTGCAGTAGCTCAGGAAACACATACCTGGATGGGAGAATCTATTAAAGTTGGTTTGACGTTCAAAAAACCTTTTTGGCGCCACGAGGATAGCAGTGGCACTATTTTCAGCAATGTTGGTCCCATTTCTGAAATGTATGATCATTCCAACTACGAGGACAATTTATTCGCCTTGAAGGGCTTCATAAACGGTGCCTATAGTTCTGCAACAAAAGAGCAACGAATCTCAGTAATTCTGGATCAGTTAACAAAGTACTTTGGATCAAAAGTAAAAGACTATCTGACCTATGAAGAACTTGTTTGGAGTAAGGAGTCTTTTACATATGCTCCTTATGAGATTACACCATTACCTCATCAAAACAATGGGCACAAAGTTTTCAACGAAGGCTATATGGATGGGCACTTTTTTATAGCAGGTTCTGAAACTTCCCCTGCATACCCAGGGTACATGGAAGGGGCCGTTCAGAGCGCTATTCTCGTTAGTAAAAAGGTTTCACCTATACCCATCCCAGAATAATCGGCTACAGATTCTATTTGGTCATTTCAGCGACTTCTTCGGCTATCATTTCATCACATTTTTTGTCCACCTTAAGCAGTTTGGCATTGAATATTTGATCAGCATTCGCATCGGTTAGATGGGCGAAGATCTCGCATTGTGTTCTTAGAATCTCGGTATTTACTACTCGGCTTTCAACGAGCCTTTCTATCATAAACCCGATCAACCTGGCTGATTTAATCCCATCAATGTCGCCAAGTTCTTTTTCAAAATCATTTATATCCATCGCTTTTTTTAAGGAAGTTAATTAATTGTACGAATATCAACTTTGGGTGATTAGCGGTATGACCTCATCTAATGGATGTAAAGCCATTGATTTATCGATAGAATTTTGATGATCGTCGAAAGAATCAGGTTAATCACCCCATAAACATCTTTTGGCATAGCCTTTGCCTTTCAGTTATCGAATTAAACATTAAAACCATGAAAACAACTCTACTTTCAATTATCGGAATGCTGTTAATGGGAGAGTTAATGGCAGGCCACACCAAGGTTACCTTCTTCTCAGAGCGAGGAGAGGCATTCATCCTAACCGTGAATGGACAAAAGGTGAATCACAGACCCGCCACCAGCGTTCACTTAAATAACCTCTATGGTGGTCGCAATCGAGTAAGGGTACGCATTCAAGGGCGTTATGGGGCGGCTGTTATTACTAAACCAATCTTTATTGAGGAGGGTCTGGCCAACGAGTTCGCTATAAGTGGTGGTCCCAGACGAGGCTATCGAGTTGAAAAAGTGGCAGTAATTCCTACTCATGATAGAAGGGGACCAAGAGAGCATCGTCGACTCAAAGAACGGGAATATTACTTGGAAGGCGATCATTACAAAAAGCCACATCATGGAAATAAAGGAAACCGAAGAGGGAGCGTCCATCATGTTGAGTATGTTAACATGAATGCAATTGTTTCTTCATTGTCTTACTATCATTTTGACAGAGAAAGATTATCCCATGCCAAACGGGCTGTCTCTGGAAAAATGTTGTACGCTAAAGATGTGGCACGATTAATGAAAGAATTCACATTCGAGGATGCCAAACTTGATTTTGCAGTATTTGCTTACAAGTTCACTGCCGACCAGGATAATTATTATAAAGTTAAAAAGGCCTTCACCTTTCGATCAACAGCAAGAGACCTTGATCGAAGACTGGGTTACTGATTTGTAGTACGCTTATTTGTTTTGATCCCCGGGTTGGGAAGCCTGGGGATTATTATTTAACCCGGAATAAATCCGGGTTTAAATCCCATTAAGCAAACAACAATAACCAACTAAATCTCAAAAAACCAAATCTCAAATTCCAGGTATCAATTTATCATGGCCAGGAGGGACGACGAAGCCATCCAAAATAGTACTGCTATATCGTGAGATTGCTTCACTACGTTGGCAATGACGTGTCAATGATATTTCATTAATTAGCACTTATAAGCGTCAATGCTCTTTCTGCATCATCTACAGGAAGTTTGCAGGTTTTGTTTTCGCATACATATATCATGGTTCGGCCATCAACTTTCTTATTGGTCAATAACTCCAGAGATCCTTCGTCTTTGCCACCGATTATGATGGCATTGGGAATGTATTGGCGGAACAAATTGTTGCGCTTGTTATCAGCGTCATCACCAACAATGGCAACTTCATAGAATGGATAGCTCATTTTAGCATGAAGCCTAATCCAGTTGGTATAGTAATACGGATTCTCTTCTATCAGAGGGGTCATATTGGCAAGCATCTGTCGGGCATGTTTAATGTCTTCATCTCTGTAATAGTAATGCCCTAATTGATACAGACTATGGGCAATAGAAGAGTTTGATGAGGGGATCTCACTGTCATTTAATTCTGTTTTACGAGTGATCAACGGATCGTCCTTTGAAGAAGTATAGTAGAACATTTGGGTTTCATCATTAATGAAATTAGCTCGAACATAGGCCATCAATTGGTCGGCCTGATTTAACCATTTTTCATCAAATGTGGCGTTATACAAACGAATAAAGGCTTCAATGGTAAATGAATAGTCGTCGAGGAATCCATTGATGGATGAACGGTTATTCCGATTACTCCTGTTTAAACTCCCACCATCTCTCAACTGATTTTCAACAATAAAATCTGCGGTTTTCAAGGCGTCGTTGAGGTAGCTATCATCTCCCAATGCAAAGTAAGCATCAACCAAACCTTTGATCATAAGGCCGTTCCATGCAGTTAGAACTTTGTCATCAAGTGGGGGCGAAACCCGATTTTTTCTTACTTTGAAAAGCTTATCGTTTGATAGCTTTAGCACATCAGCGATGTCTTCTGGTGTACGTTTGAATTTCTTGCCAACCCTTTCTAAATCCCCATCTCTTCTAAATAAGATATTTTTACCGCCTTCCCAATTTCCGGACTGGGTCACTTGATAGGTCTCTTTATAGATATCAAAATCGTTGCCTAGTAGGTCTTTCAATTCGCTGGCCTCCCAAACATAAAATTTGCCTTCTTCACCGTCACTATCGGCATCAAGGGAAGAATAATATCCACCATTATCATCCCGTAAGTCTCTGTTGGCAAATGTGATTGTTTGTCGAATCTTTTCTTCGTATTGAGGATTTTTTGTGACTTGAAATGCATGGCTATATAAACTAATTAATTGCGCATTATCATAGAGCATTTTCTCAAAATGGGGTACTTTCCAAATAGCATCTGTGCTATACCTGGAGAATCCACCACCGATGTGGTCGTAGATGCCACCATTGCCCATGTTGTCAGCTGTGTTTGTTACCGCATCAAGTGCTTTTTCATGGTCAGTGTAATAGGCGATCTCTAATATGGTTTCATAAACAGTTGGAGTTGGAAATTTTGGAGCCCCCTTTCTGCCACCTTTTCGCAGATCGATATTTCCTAAAATCTGATCCCTAAACTCTTCAAAATCTAATCTTGTAAGCTCGTTTTCCTCAGTATTTAAACCGACAATATCCAAGGTTGACAACCCTTGTGTCACTTGTTCCGCCTGGTCAAGGATTTTTTGTTTGTCATTCTTATAGGTATCTCTGAAAAAACTCAGGACTTGCAGCCAGTTGTCATTTGGGAAGTAAGTTCCAGCATAAACGGGCTTCCCGTCCGGTAAAGCAATGATATTTAATGGCCAGCCACCTCGGCCAGTGATAAGTGTAGCAGCGTCCATATAAACCTTATCAATGTCTGGCCGCTCTTCCTTATCTACCTTGATTGAGACAAAGTTATCATTCATCAAAAGAGCGGTTACGCTATCGGAAAAAGATTCCTTTTCCATGACATGACACCAATGACAAGCAGCGTATCCAATGCTGATGATTACTAATTTGTCGTCCTTTTTAGCAGTCTTTAACGCAGCCTCGCCCCAGGGCTGCCAGTTAACAGGGTTATATGCATGTTGCAATAAATACGGACTAGTCTCATTGATTAGTCCATTGGGAGTTCCTTTATGGGTATCTTGATCACCCGATTGAGAACCACAACTACTCAATGAAAAGACGAGACTAAATGTAATTGCTGTCGCTACTTGGAGAAAATTATTCATACAGGGGATAAAGTTATTACAACGACCTAAGAGTTAGAGAAGTTCTTTAAGTTTTGTCTTTCAATGATAAATACAATCAAAATGAAAGTGACTACTGCACTTAATCGAATTATGACCTCAAGTACTAGAGAAGACAATTGAAGTGATTGAACAGCCAACAATAGGAGTGTAGCACTAGTTAAATAAATAAATCCCTTGATGACCTGGTAAGGTATGGGGAATGACTTTCTTCCCAAAAAATAGCTGGCTATTGTCATCCCGGAATAAGTTATGAGCGTGGCTATGGCACTACCAAAGTAACCGAGGACAGGGATGAGTATTAGATTGGAGATCACTGTTAGTCCGGCTCCACCAATCGAAAGATAAGCCCCGTAAATAGTTTTATCTGTTAATTTATACCAAACAGAAAGGTTGTAATATATACCAAGAAAAAGTCCACCCATGAGCAAATAGGGAACAATAGCTAGGCCTTCTCTGTATTCTGGGGACCTTAAGAAAATATAACCGATCCAATCGAGGTTGAGACTAATAGCTAAAAAAGAAAAGGCCCCAAAAATGATGAACCAGTTCATCACATTGGCAAACAGATTTGGCGAGTTCTTGTCATTGGCATTGCTAAAAAAGAAGGGTTCTGCAGCATAGCGAAATGCCTGAACCGCCAAGGTCATAAATACTGATATTTTGTAACAAGCTCCAAAAATACCCAATGCTGCCAAGTTGGACTGATCACCATAAAATCCCTCTGGTAACCAATGTCGCAACATTACCCGTGAAAGCATTTCGTTGGTTACACCCGCCAATCCGGTAAAAAGGATTGGGTAGGCATAGACTAAAAGTGGTGCCAATCGTTTCCATGAAAAGGTGATTTTCCAGTCCATAAATGAACGCCACAAGAGAAGAATCATTAGGAAATTAGCGATGAGGTTAGATAAGAAAATATACTCGATACCCCAGTTTGGATTGTAAATGGTGCTCACCGCAGTTGAAAGTGAGTAATTATTTTCGATTGCGATCGGAGCAAATACAATGAAGAATAGGTTAAGCAAAACGTTGAGGGAAATATTGCTCAACTTTACGAATACAAAATATCTGGCGTCGCTCTGTAATCTCAACCTGGCAAAAGGAATGGCGACAACTGCATCGATAGCCAGTATTCCTGCTATCCATGAAATGAGAATAGTTTGACCTGGGTAACCGAGTAGGCTAGCAATATCAGATGAAAATATGAATATGACCGAACTGAAAAGAATCGATGTGATTAAAATGGCGGTAATCGTAAGACCATATATTTCATTTTCAGACGCATCTTCTTTTGTGCTAAAGCGGAAATAAGCGGTTTCCAGACCATAGACATAGATAATATTAAAAAATGCCAGGTAGGCGTACAACTCAGTTACAATGCCATACTCCGCAGGGAGAAAAACTGCCGTGTAGAGTGGAACGAGAAAATAATTGAGTAACCTTCCAATGATGCTACTAAAACCGTAGAGGACTGTTTCTCCGGCGAGCTTTTGGACTAACCCCATCAAAGGCTTTTAATTACCTGTGAAATTAGGAGATCTCTTTTCGAGGAACGCGGTGGTGCCTTCTTTAAAGTCTTCTGTTCCGCAGCAATTAGCAAATGAATTGGCTTCCAATTGGTAACCATTTTGTTCCGAATTGAGAGCAGTATTAGCACATTCGATTACTTGTCCAATGGCTAATGGTGCCTTTTTACTGATTTTAAGAAGTAATTCAACGGACTTGGCAATCATTTCACCTTTAGTTTCTAGCACATAATTCACCATACCAAATTTTAAGGCTTCTTCTGAATCGATGGTATCACCAGTCATCATCAATTCTAGGGCTTTGCCCTGACCTATAAGTTTGGTTAGGCGTTGTGTACCTCCATAACCTGGAATGATGCCGAGGTTAACTTCGGGTTGACCGAATTTGGCGTTTGTTGTGGCCAATCTGAAATGGCAGGCCATTGCCAATTCACAGCCTCCACCCAGGGCAAAACCATTTACAGCAGCTATGACGGGAGTATGACAGTCTTCAATCAGCTTAAAAGTTTCCTGGCCTCTTTCTGCAAACTTGCGAGCATTAAGTTCATTCAATTCCGCCAATTCAGATATATCAGCACCGGCTACAAAAGCCTTTTCCCCTGATCCGGTTACAATTACTCCTTTAACCCTGGTAGAATCATATACTTCATGGAACGCCTGATCCAACTCTTGCATTGTCTCGATGTTAAGCGCATTCAGTTTATCCGGCCGGTTTATGGTGATGATTTGTATACCAGTATCACTCGTTTCAATCTGCAGATTATTATAATCCATGGAGATAGCTTTAGCTGTCAAATATAAAAGGTAAAAGGATTCCAAAAAAGATGCATTAGATCCCAATGAATAGTTAAATATTTGATATACAATTGATTAGATATTGACGGGTAATTTATTAATTGAAAGAAGACTTGCGGCCAATTATATTTGAAGGTTATCCTAAGATGCGGAATCTCAACCTGTTGCAGGTTCGTTAGCAATAAAAAAATAAATTTTGTGACTAATGAATTGAACAAAAAAACGGATTTGCTTATCATTCGGTCTCTAATAGTCAAATGAAGAAACTTGTTCTGTACGGAGTAGTAATGGGTTTGCTTTTCCTGTCCCTGGAAATATTAAATTTCAAGACGCTTGTTAGGCAGGTTTCTATGGAAGTATATGGTGCGCTGGTAGGGGTCATTTTCCTGGTGTTTGGTTTATGGCTGGGAGTGACCATGGTCCAAAAACGGCAGTCTACCCCTTTGAATGTAAAGCCCCCCGAGACAAATCTTAGTGAAAGGGAGTACGATGTACTTCAATTGATGGCCGATGGGAAATCCAACAAAGAAATCGCAGAGCAACTATTTGTCTCATTAAATACCATTAAAACGCATACTTCGAATATTTTCTCAAAATTGGACGTTCAGCGAAGAACCCAGGCTGTCCAGAAAGCAAGAAAACTGGAAATTTTATGATTTTGGAACTGAAGATCAATAAAATCACCCGAAAGTATGAATGAAAGTGTGAGCTGGATCGCTTAATTCGTAAATAAAAATGATTGATCGTAAAATGGTACTTATTAAATCCGGGCTAATTGCCGGGAGTATATTTGCACTTAGTTGGGTAATATTTCATTTATTATTTGCTGATAATCAGGAATCCGATTGGGGTACCGGTGAAGCTCTGGGCTATCTCACCATGTTGATAGCGTTGTCGGCTGTATACTTTGGTGTTCGCAATTATCGAGACCACCAGTTGGCTGGCGTAATATCGTTCAAGGAAGCTTTTCTTAATGGAATGGTTGTGGTATTGATTGCCTCAGTAATTTATGTAATTAGCTGGATGGTCTATTCATCCAATTTTATGCCTGATTTTGCAGACCAATATGCCGCGGAACAAATTAAATCCCTTAATGAAGCCGGGTTTAGCCAGGATGAGCTACAGGCCAAAATCAAGGAAGTTGAGGACTTCAATGAATCTTATAAAAACCCCATTGTAATGGCTGGAATTACTTTTTTGGAAATATTTCCGGTTGGATTGGTGATTGCTGTAATTTCTGCCCTTTTGCTTAAAAGACGATAAATTTTTGTTTTATGACCACTAGTTGTCCCCAAGTTGTTACTTACCTGGGGTGATTTAAGTTATGTTGGCTAATCCAAAAGGTTGACAACCAGTTCGTAGTAGAATAGAGATTAAAGAGCTAAATATTCTACGAACTAGCCACTTTGTTCGACGAACAAAGTGTAATAGTTATTTTTATATATTTCCTTTGCACTGTCATAAAATAATGGGCTTTTTTAGACAATTCTTATTGGCAATTCTTTACATCAGCACAATGTCGTCTGTTTTTGGTCAAACCAGGACGATATCGGGCTCAGGTAATTGGAGCGATTCAGGTAATTGGATCGGGGGCAATATTGGTGGAGATGTAGATAATGACGATGATGTCGTAATGAATGATGCTGTGGATATTACGATTCAGGATATGGAATCATATACCGTAGCAACTTTATCCGCCAGTAAAGAAGGGTCATTAACCATAGATGAGGGAGGAACATTAACTGTTACAGGAGATGTACTGATTGACAAGGAATTCACCATCAATGTAAGTGGTGACTTGATTATCAATGGCAACTTGGATATCGCAAAAAATTTGATTTTGAACGTTACATCAACAGGTACCGTAACCGTCTTGGGCAACGTAACAATAGCTAAAGAGGCTGGCCTCCATGTGGATGGAGCTGTCGAAATATATGGAAGCTTAACTTTAGATAAAGATTCATCCCTAACTGGAATGGGAACAGTGGGAGTTGCGCAGGGTTGTACAACAAATGGAACACCAGATCTTTGTGGTGATTCCCAAATTGACTCATCACTTCCAGTTGAATTATTGTTTTTTCAAACCGAATCAGATGGCTCCAAAGTTATGCTCAATTGGGCAACAGCGACAGAAGAAAATTTTGATTATTTCTCAGTTCAGCGATCAAAAAATCTCTCCCAATTCAATGAAATAGGACGAGTACAGGGAAACGGTGATTCGCAAAATCGAATCGATTATCAATTTGAAGACAATGATCCATATGATGGGACATCTTATTACCGACTTCAGTCCATTGATTTCGATGGATACACTGAAATTTTCAATGCAGTCTCTGTATTTGTGAAGGCCAGTAGTAATTTTGAGGTTTACCCTTCAATTTTGAGGGGCTCAACTCTTAATGTGAAATTTGAGTCAATCAACGACCGCACTTTGAATTTACTTGTCCTTGATTTGGCGGGCCGTAAGAAATTTGAGTCGCAACTTGAGATTGGAGGAACTGTTGAAATTCCGAGAGGCCTCGAAAATGGTGTTTATTTCATTGAGTTGTGGGATCAAGATATTGTCAATCGTTCACGAATTATTATCTCCCGTTAAACCACTTCTTTACTGGCCAGGTTGGTCAACATTTCTTCGGTCATCTTTCCTAAATCGAAATTAGGATTCCAGCCCCACTCATCTCTTGCTTCGCTGTCATCAATGCTATATGGCCACGAATTGGCAATTTTCTGACGAAAATCCGGCTTGTAACTGATCTCAAATTGGGGATAGTGTAATTTGATGGCATTGAAAATCTCTTTGGGAGAGAAACTCATGGCTGATACATTGTAGGAAGATCTTACTTTGACTTTTTCAGGATCCGCTTCCATTAGCTCAATAGTAGCCCGAATGGCATCATCCATATACATCATGGGAAGATAAGTGTCTTCCTCCAGGAAACATTCGAATGATTCTCCATTAAACGCCTTGTGATAGATTTCGACGGCGTAGTCTGTAGTGCCCCCACCAGGCTGGCCTTTCCATCCGATAAGTCCGGGGTAACGAATACTCCTGACGTCAACACCGTATTTGTCAAAATAATATTGACACCACCTTTCTCCAGCCAGTTTACTGATACCATAAACCGTATTAGGGTCGGCTATAGTCTCCTGTGGCGTCATTTCTTTTTGGGTACTTGGTCCAAAGACAGCTATAGAGCTAGGCCAATAGATTTTTTCAAGATTTTCAGTGCGGGCTACTTCTAAAACATTGAGTAACCCTTCCATATTCAATTTCCAGGCAAACATTGGATCACTTTCACCTTTCGCGGACAACACTGCGGCAAGAAGATAAATCTGAGAAATACCATGATTTTTAGTGGCGTTCAGAAGAGCTTCCTTATCAAGCACATTTAGGGTTTCAAAATTATTATTCTTGTAAAACTCCTTTTTGTCGCTAATATCCGAGGGGATAACATTATCGTGTCCATACCTGTTCATTAGACTTTGTGTCAACTCTGTCCCAAGTTGGCCACAAGCCCCAATCACCAATATTTTACTCATTCGGGTTTGTTGTTATTCAAAATGTAAAAATAAAAATTATCAACGCAGCTCATCTATATTTGTGTCGTATGGCACGGAAAAATTTTCCGCATTTCAAAATTCTCTGATTTAGCAACATTTATCGACGATGTATACCACTTTAAAAACAAAGGTTGAAAAGGAAATTGCAGGTATTAAAGCAGATGGCCTTTACAAGAATGAACGCGTAATAACTACACCACAAGGTGCAGATATAAAGACTAACGGCCAGCATGTAATCAATTTTTGTGCTAATAATTATTTGGGGTTATCATCTCATCCTAAAGTGATTGAAGCTGCAAAAGCTGCTATTGATTCTCACGGTTATGGCATGTCATCCGTAAGATTTATTTGTGGTACTCAAGATATCCATAAGGAACTTGAGGCGAAAATTGCAGAATTTTTAGGAACTGAGGATACTATCCTTTATGCTGCTGCATTCGATGCGAATGGTGGTGTATTCGAACCATTATTCGGTCCTGAGGATGCCATCATTTCAGATACTTTGAATCATGCCTCAATTATAGACGGAGTAAGACTCTGTAAAGCGCAACGACATCGATATATACATAATGATATGGCCGATTTGGAGGCCAAACTAAAGGAAACGGCTTCCTGCGAAAACAGAGTTATTGTGACCGATGGAGCTTTTTCAATGGATGGAACCATTGCCCAATTGGATAAAATTTGTGACCTGGCTGAAAAATATAATGCGGTAGTAATGGTTGACGAATGTCATGCAACCGGTTTTCTTGGTAAAACAGGCCGAGGCACACACGAGTATCGGAATGTTATGGGAAGAATTGACATTATCACCGGAACTCTTGGAAAAGCCTTAGGCGGCGCTTCAGGAGGTTTTACATCTGGACGGAAGGAAATTATTGAACTCTTGAGACAAAGGTCAAGACCATATCTATTTTCAAATACATTGGCCCCATCAATAGCAGGAGCTTCTATCATGGTATTGGACTTATTAAGTGAAACAACTGAACTACGGGACAAATTGGAATGGAATACCACTTACTTCAGGGACAAAATGACCTCTGCGGGTTTTGATATTAAACCAGGTGATCACCCTATAGTACCTATTATGCTATATGATGCCGTATTGTCCCAGCAATTTGCTGCCAAACTTTTAGATGAAGGCATTTATGTAATTGGTTTTTATTTTCCAGTTGTCCCCAAAGGGCAGGCCAGAATACGAGTACAGATGTCCGCTGTTCATGACCAATCCCACCTGGATAAAGCGATCGCTGCATTTAGTAAAGTTGGAAAAGAATTGGGTGTACTGAAGGACTAACTATTGGAAGGGGTTAGGCTTCTTGGAGTCCCCATCATTCTCAATCAATTCAACCAGCGGATTCTTATCCTCAATTTCTTGTTCTGGCTTCTTATCTTTTGATTCCACCGGTGAAATTGCTGCATCCTTTTCAATGGGTATTTTTTCTACAGGCACCGCTTCCGGTTCTTTAATAACCTCCTTGACACTCTCTTCTGCAAAGTACTCATTAAGCTTCACCCTCAATTCCTGAGGTGAGAGATTATGGTCGGCATAACCGTTTCTTACAGTAGTTATTTGCCCTGTTTCCTCTGAAACGACAAGGATCAGACTGTCAGTAATCTCGGACATACCAATTGCAGCCCGGTGTCGTAGTCCGAACTGTGCAGGAATTTCTGTTTGCTCGGTGACTGGTAATATACATCGGGCGGCAACTATTCTATTTTTATAAATAATAGCCGCCCCATCATGTAAGGGACTATACTTGTTAAAAATAGAGATCAAAAGCCTTTTTGAAACAATGGCATCAATTGGGTCACCGGATTCAGCATAAAATTTCAATCCCGAATTTTTCGACATTACAATAAGCGCTCCAGTGTTTGAGCCTCCCATGGTCTTACAAGCTTCAATTATAGGAGTGAAGTTCATCTTATCGGCTCCTGACTTAAGAAGTCCTCCAATGGTTTTAAAAAGATCTTCTCGATCAAAAGCAGTAGTTCGTCCAATTATTAATAGAAATTTTCTGATTTCCTGTTGGAATAAGATGATCACCGCAATCACACCAACACCCATAAATTGTCCCAGAATGCTGGTAAGCAATTCCATTTGAGCAGCTCGCACTACCAAAAAGATTAAATAGAGTGACAGGAAACCAACGAAGACTTTGATGGCAACACTCCCTTTGATCAGTTTATAAGCCTGGAGCAGTAGGATGCTAACCAAAACGATATCAATGATATCGACCCAGCTAATCTCCATAAATGCAATCTTATAAAGGAACATCAAGAACTAATTTTCTTGTACAACTTAATTACCTCATTAGCCTCGGCTACATCATGTACTCTCAATATTGAGGCTCCATTTTGCAATGCCACCGTATTGAGAACTGTAGTGCCATTTAAAGCGCTTTCCGGGGATTTGTCAAGAAACTTATAGATCATCGACTTACGAGAAACACCAACCATCACCGGGAAGCCTAAGTTACTAAAATAGGCCAAGTTTTTTAAGAGCTCATAATTCTGATCGAGAGTCTTGGAAAAACCGAAACCAGGATCAACTATGATATCACTAACGCCAAAGTTCTTTAATTGATTGATTTTTGATGCGAAAAAATCAATTATATCTCTAAGGAGATCATCGTATGAAGTATCAGACATCATGGTTTCGAAGCTTCCTTTCATATGTCCAAGAATATAGGGCACTTTCAGTTCTCCTACAGTGCTGTACATTTCCGGATCTAGCTGACCTCCTGAAATGTCATTAATGATCGATGCACCACGCTCAATGGCCGATTTTGCTACAGATGAACGAAAAGTATCAATTGAGAGTAGGCAGGGAATTTCTCTATGAATCAGCTCAATCACTGGAATTACTCTGTCCAGCTCTTGTTGATCACTTACCTCTTTGGAACCCGGTCTGGTAGAGTGCCCGCCAATATCAATAATGGTCGCACCCTGATCTATCATAATGCTAACCCTTTCAATAATAGATTTGTCGTCGGTGTGACGACTACCCGCGAAAAATGAGTCCGGAGTGATATTGATCACACCCATTACAATAGGTGTTTTTAAATCCAGGAGAGTACCTTTAAGA
>JAJCYL010000602.1 GCA_029262955.1 Cytophagales bacterium
GGTAATTAAATTGAACTTATCACCTGCCCGTAACAAAAAGAAATGGCGAAAGACATCCTGATCCTTATTCTTTTGCCACAGTTTATGGTCATGAATGGCTACATAACTCGGCCCAACTATCTCAAATTCATTTCCCTGGACCACTATGGCAGTATTCTCATCTAATCCGATTCCCAAAAGTTCAGGTTTGGCTCTAATTATTTCAACCAAGTCAAATTGCCTGTTTCGTTGAAGTAAATGCTGGTCAATGGCCACGTTCTTGACAAATGCAAATCCCTCTTCATGATCACCCATCATAATGGTATTGGCCTTGGTATCTCCCCGAGCCAAATATGAACCCTGGATGGTAGCGCCTGCCGACGTTCCACCAATTACCCCTCCTCTTTCAAGAACCTTATGAAATTCCTCCAAAGTCCTGGTGCCAGCATAGGAATCAACAATCCTCCATTGACGGCCACCTACAAACCAAACACCTGCTGCTGTTTGAAGTGGCGCTATAAAATCATCCGAATTAGCTATCTCTTTATCCTTAGTGTGTAAAACAGTAACATTTGATGCGCCGGCATCTACCAGGAGGCTCCTCGCCCGGGACCTCATTTCCTCAGAAACTGAGTCAGATGAAGCCGTAGGAATAACCACATAATTTTTGTCTGTACCTCCTCCTAATTCAAAAAATTTGGACAGAATTGTGGGGTCCTTCATTGCACCCCCTACTATAACCAAAGAACCATTTTCGGGACCTACGGTATTGTATTCAATATTCTGGACAGCTGGTTCTGCACTTGATTCAGCGCCATTTTTATTATTGGTGCAACCGATTAAAAATACAAAACATGCAAATAGGTAACGGGTCATAGTTTTTAGTTTGACTCAAATTAATGAAATTAATTACTCGCAATGACAGTAAACTTTACAATCGGAAGGTTCAATGGCAATTATACCCTCAGCTTCCATTGTTCTACATCCGGATTATGCCTAATTATGCGATCGGATTTGATAATTCTGTTCTTTTCGAGCCTTGGTGCCTTAGTGGCGGTATCACATTGCCACAAAGACACGAAGGCACAATAATATTAATCAAAACTATCTTATGTCAAAACCTTTGATTTTAGTTACTAATGATGATGGCATTACCTCAAGGGGTATTCGTAAACTGGTAGAATTGATGCAACAACTGGGAGAGGTCATTGTGGTAGCACCTGATAGCCCTCAATCAGGGATGGGCCATGCAATTACAGTTGGCGATACACTGCGCATATATCCTACAGATATCTTTCCTGGCCTTGATGCCTACAAATGCAGTGGTACACCAGCTGATTGTGTTAAAATGGCTAAGTACCATGTCCTAGCTGATCGAACTCCTGATTTGGTGGTAAGTGGCATCAATCACGGCAGCAACACCTCTATTAGTGTATTATATTCGGGTACCATGTCTGCAGCAATTGAAGCAGCCATTGAAAACATGCCGGCCATTGGGTTTTCATTGTGCGACTATACACATGGGGCGGACATGTCTCACCTGGATGAGCACATACTTAAGGTTGCCAAAGAAGCACTATCCAAAGACATGGGCCATAATGTTGCTTTGAATGTAAACATGCCCGCCATCAGGAATGAGAGCATTAAAGGCATCAAAATTTGCCGACAAGCCAATGCCAAATGGCAGGAAAACTTTGATAAGCGTATTGATCCATATGGAAGAGAGTATTTCTGGATGACTGGCAATTTCGAAAATCATGACAAAGGAGAAGACAATGACGAATGGGCGATTGCCAATAATTATATCTCAGTAGTTCCTTGTCAGTTTGATATGACCGCCTATCATGCCATTAGTCAATTGAATGACGAGTGGGATTTGTAGTTTGGTTTGACGTCATTTCGAAAGAGTAGCATATTTGGTCAGCCTTGGCTATCCTCTCATGATTGAGAAATCCCGTCAAAATGTCTCGATTCACGGGATATCTCACTTCGTTCGACATGACGGCTTTGGTTTGAGACTTCATGCCTCTTTAGTATCCCGAATAAAACCTCTTGAAAGTCTAAGCATTCCTTAATAGGTTAGTCCTATAAGAAGAAGAAAATGGGACTAAATAAACAAGGAACCAGTTACAAATCATTTGGATACCTGGAGCCCGGTAATGACTACAATGCCTTTGAAATGTGTGATCAAATCGAGCGAGTCGCTCATGATTTGATAGTGCTCAATTCCGAGGAAGATCAACGTGTCAAAAGGCTTATTGCCGATAACATTATCATATCGATGCATGAGCATTTGGGAGTCTTCCCAAAAGACATTATGGAGACGCCGGCTTATTGCAAGGAAGGTAGGATGACCACCGCATTTGAAGGTTTGGCTAACTCCGGTTGGGATGCGGTGTTTGATAATCTAATGGATGGAATTGCCCAAATACATTCTAAAAGCGGTTGGAAATGGGATGATGTACTGACAGACCTCGGTCACCGATTGTGTGACATTGCCCACCAGGATTTCATCATTCATTGCAAAAATGTCAATGATATACGCACTGCTCACAAAGAAGGGAAAATGGCCTGGATAGCAGCCATGGAAGGAGCCGCAATGATCGAAAATGAAGTAGATCGTATCGATTTGTTGTATGGTTTTGGCGTTCGTTTATTAGGCATAACTTACAGTGAATCAAATGCTTTGGGCTCAGGACTTAAAGAACCACGAGACGGTGGGCTTACCATGTTCGGTCGGAAGGCAGTTGAAAGAATGAATAAAGTGGGAATGCTGATCGATTGCAGCCACACCGGAGACCAAACTGCCCTTGATACAATTGAGTGGAGTAGCAAGCCAATCGTATTAAGTCACATTGGTGCCAAGGCACTTTGGGAATCCAACAGACTAGCTCCCGACGATGTCATTAAAGCCTGTGCGGATAAAGGTGGGGTGATTGGCATGGAAGCGGCTCCACATACAACCCTGACCTACAACAACCGTGTACATACCATCGAAACCGTAATGGAACATTTTGAATATTGCAAAGATCTGGTTGGTATCGACCACGTGTCCTTTGGACCCGATACGCTTTATGGTGATCATGTTGGATTGCATCATGCCTACAGTGCAGCACTGTCACTGAAGGAATCCAAAGCATCCAATCCTGGGCAGGAATTCAATGAAGTTGAGTATGTAAAAGGGTTGGAGAACCCTACTGAAGGCTCCTTTAATCTGGTCAGGTGGCTGGTTAAACATAACTATTCAGATGAGGATATCATCAAAGTAATGGGTGGTAATACCCTAAGGGTCTTGGAAGAGGTTTGGTACTAGATAGAAATAAATTGTGATCTATGATTTTGGAAATTTGATATTAGATCTTTCGTACTCGGCTCTAAGAACTATACTCTTTCAAGGGATTAGTGTCATCATTGTTGTGATCCTGAATCAGAACATCTATGCGAATGATCTCAAACAGGTAAAAGCAGAATTCGATCTAACTCGATTAAATAGCTTAACCGGCCAGGTGGAATTTCAATTGCAGACTTCATCAACAGAAATAGGTTTTTGTGTGCTCTTATTGGAAGGAACCGTTTTATCAGACCTGAACTTCTCTATCAGTCAGAATGCTTTGGTGCATGAAGTAACGGCGCAAACCAATGAATTAATTGAAGGAACCATAAGCCTTGATAATAATTTTGATGAGCAAATTATCCTCACTTCCAACTATTCAATAATTAATAAGTCGAACAGTCAGTTCGCCCTACCAATCTTATTATTAACTGTAACGCCTCCGGAGATTAGTGACAAGGCTTTTACTGCCCAAATACGTCATTCTTCTAATTATCAGCTCAATCGGTTGTTCCCACTGGTGCCATGGGAAGCAAGTGGGAGCTCTTCCAGTTTCGACATGCAGGTTATTCCTTCGGTGGTCCGAGTTGAATTAGTGCCCACCGGTCAATCAAATATTAGCCAAACAACCCTCATTGATATGTTGGTGATTCTTGCCCTGATTGGGCTCTCCTGGTTAGGATGGCGAGAACTTAAATCTACTAATCAATGAATCCTGGTTTCATATTTTGGGGCTTATTTGCCGCAATCGGGCTCATTATCATAGTCTATATATTTTGGATGAAATGGGTTGAAAGGAAATGACGTTACACCTGGCCATTTTCATCATCTACTTTCTCATCATATTCGCCATTGGTTGGATTAGTCTTAAAAAAACCCAAAACGAATCGGATTATTGGATTGCGGGAGGAAAACTTGGTTGGTTTGTAGGGGGTGCAACCATGACGGCTACCCACACCAGTGCAGGCACGTTCGTAGGAACCATCGGGGTCATTTACACCGTAGGGTGGTCTTTTGGCTGGGTCTTAATTTCAATACCCCTCGCTTACTTTTTTATGGTAGCCGTGTTGGCACCCAGATTTACCAGGCTGCGCCAATTGACCCTACCTGCTTTTATTGAATCCAGATATGACAGTAAAAGTGCCAGAGCCATTGCCGCGGTGATCATTCTAATTGCTACCGTGGTGTACATCATGGCACAAATCGTTGCCGGAGGACTGATTTCAAATGTAATCTTCGGCATTCCACCTGCCTATGGCATGGTTATATTTACCATAATACTTTTAGCCTACACCACTGTAGGTGGCATGATTGCGGTTGTCTACACCGACTTAATTCAGCTAATCATTATGGTTATTGGAACACTGGTAGCAGTTCCGCTCGCAGTTAGCCATTTCCAATCATTGCCCAATCTATTACTCTACGTAAATACCATTAAACCGACGACCTTCAGTTGGGACGGCATGCCCCCAGCTGCTTTAATCACAGTCAGTATGGCCTTTTTCCTTGGTTCAATAGCCACACCAGAAAAAGTAACCCGGTTGTTCGCTATGAAGGATATGCCAACAATTAGACGTGGTATTTTAATGACCATTATTCTCACTACTGCTCTTAACCTGATGGTATTTATTCTGGGTTTATCTGCAATGGTGTTATTTCCCATGCTTCCTAATGGTGATCTGACTATGCCCATCATTGCAAAGGCTATCCTGCCTCCATTTATTGGAACATTGATGTTGGCAGCGATTACTTCCGCAATGATGTCTACAGTTGATTCGTTACTACTGGTGGCGGGCTCTGCCCTCTCTGAAGACATCTACCGATCGATGGTTAAACCTGAGGCTACCCAAAAACAGCGCCTAAAGATTGCCCGAGCAGGCATTTTCATTGTTGGCACCATACCACTGATACTGGTCCTACTTGGTATTCAGGAAGGCGAATTGGTGCAATTCATCGTTATTCTTTTTACCGCTTTAATGGGTGCCAGCTTCTTCGTTCCGGTGGTAGGTGGAGTGATCTGGAAAAGAGCCAATAAGCAAGGTGCCATAGCTGCTATGGTTGGTGGAGTAACTACTTCAATGATTTGGGAAGTATTGGGAGAACCGGGAATTGAACCTATTCTTCCGGGTTTTTTGGTAGCCTTGGTTTTATTTGTGGGGGTTAGTTTATTTACTGCGCCACCTAAGGAAGAAACGGTTGAGAAATATTTCGAAAAGATCGAATAGTCAAAGATTACCAATGGACGGTTACCAGCTAGGATTAAGAGCATCTTCTTTCTATTATTTGCACTCTAAGTCTATTTGCACTCTAAGTCTCAATCCGCAAACATAAGCTTCTCAATAGGAAATTTGGCAGCCCCGTGCCCTGAACCAACTTGAACAGGTTTGTGCTGGTTAATTTTTGACCTTATTGAGGAAAGGAGCTTCTTTGCGCAACTAATACTCATTATGCGTAGATCAATTCTTCTGTTACTTCCGATCTTATTTTTTTTCTGTTCACCAAAAACTGACCAGGTAATTACAGGCGCCATTGCCTACACCCTTGGCAATGACACAACCATGGTGCAACAATTCGAACTCAAGGGTAATGAACTCAGCCAAACCTGGATCCATCGTACACCAGAAGTACAGATAATAACAGGCAAGGCTATTCTAAGTAATGATGGAAATATCCTTTCACTAAAGGCTTCCTATTTCAAGCCAGATATCAATGGTGGCAAGACCCTCCAATTCATCAACCAATTGGAATATAAGAATGACACGACTTATGTGACCTTAGGATATAATGATCCTCCGGTAACCAGGGCCATACCCGGCTACATTATGACTACGAATATGATGAAGCCAATTGGTATGTTCTGGCATGCACAGATGGCATACTTTGCACCTCTTACAATTGGAGACAATAAGGTCAATAACCACGTGGTGTTTGCTTCTCCAATTGATTTTAGACTAACCCGAACATCTAAAAATGAGGTAACCGTAGGCAGTGATGCTATGGGAGCTTATAGGATTCTCATGGATGATTCCGGAAAAGTGACTGGCGTTGACGGAACTGCCTCTTCATTTAACATCAACGGTACAGTAGTTGAATCCATTGACATGGATGCGGTGACCAAACGATTTCTAAAATATGAAATAACCATCGGGAAATTAGGATCTTTAACCGGCAAAGGTGAAGTAACAGGCCAAATTGGTGAAACCAATATCTCTATTACCTACAGTCGACCTTTTCAGCGTGGGAGGAAGATCTTCGGAGGGATAGTGCCTTGGGACAAAGTTTGGCGCACAGGTGCCAATGCGGCCTCTAAAATGACAGTTGATGCTCCCTTGACTATTGGAGAAGCTGAGTTAGAAGCCGGAGAATATTCTCTTTGGAGCATTCCTCATCAAAATGGAGACTTTGAACTGATTATTAACAGTCAAGCTAATGTATGGGGCACCAATCACGATGCAGCTTTTGACTTGTACTCCATTCCAATGCAGGTTCAACAACTCAACTCCCCTATCGAGCAATTTACCATCAGTTTGGATAATGGAGAGCTGAGTCTTGCATGGGAGAATTGGAGGGGATCGGTGGAGATGAGATAACAGTTTGGGATAGGTAACTAGTCATCCTCGTTGCAAACGAGGACGATAACACGGGGAGAGAATTGGAGAGGATCGGTGGTGATGAGATAACCGCTTGGGATTGGTATAGTTTGATACTTCCTCGTTGCAACGAGGATGATAACTCTAAAAAAGTCAAATAAATTAACTTATTATGACTGCCTTAATAGATGGAGTCACTTAAAAAAACTTCCATGTATAAGTGCCATTTGACTTCGAAAATTGGCCTCACAATTTTAATTACCCTCATTTGGTCAATTACTATTTGCCCTGCTCAACCAAACAGACACCCCACACCGGTTGGTGGCTGGGATAAACTGCAAACAGCTATTCAAAATCAATTACCCTCACGAAAAGATGACGTTTCAGGTATTATTTACGTTGAAACGACCATCAATAAGGAAGGTAAAATGATCGACATATCTGTAATAAAAGGCATTGGCGGTTATGCTGATGAAGACGTGGAAAGCGCTGTTGGAAAACTTAATTATCCCTTTCACTGGGCAATAGTCTCTGGCAGACCAATAAATAACCAATTAATATTTCCAGTTTATTACAACTTAACCCCGGAACAAATTGCTGATCTAAAATCAGAAAAATCTAATTGACATTTCTTGTTAACGGGTGCTCTTACCTTCTCATTGGCACACTACTAATCTTTTGCTTATTTCAACCAACCTCAATATTTTGGCGGTCCCTTTTCAATTACATAAACACCTCGTGAAATCTTTTAGAAGTCAAAGCATACTATTTACTACCACCTTGGTACTAACAATTTTATCCTGTAAAGAAGGTGGTAAATGGAAAGGTCAGGCTCCAATTGAGGTTGTTGAAACCTATACCCTTCCCATCCAAAAGCAGCAGATAGGAACATTTGATTTAGGAAATGGAATCTTTGCTACCAATGATTTTCCAGGGGCCCGGCTTAATGGCGTTGTACAATCCAATGATACCTTAATTACAGCCTTAATCACGTCCGAGAATACACCTATCAATCCCAGTCCCTGGTATGCTTTTAAGATCTGGTCAGAAACCTCCCAACAAATGCATTTGAAAATCACTTACCAGGTTGGTGCTAATCATCGCTATTATCCGAAGTTAAGCTATGACGGACTCAACTGGGCTGCATTGGATAGTAGTCGCTATACCAAAGGTGAAGTACTTGATATAGAAAATAACTCGCGTGAACTACCCACCAGCATCACCATGAAACTCGATCTCAAGCCGGATACATTATGGATATCAGCCCAGGAACTGATTACTTCCCAGCATGTCAAATCATGGATTGATGAACTGGCTCAACTCCCTTATGTCTCCACTACCTCAATTGGCGAAAGTCGGGAAAAAAGGTCCATTCATTCCTTGAAAATTGGTAACAGTGATGACAAGAAGATGATCATGGTGATCTCCAGGCAACATCCACCTGAAGTGACCGGATACCTGGCGATGAAACCTTTCATTGAAGTCATCAGTGGTGACAGTGAATTGGCAGAAAAATTTAGAAGTGAGTTTAACACCTATGTGGTTCCATTAGCCAATCCGGACGGTGTGGACAATGGACATTGGAGACACAGCGTTGGGGGGATCGATTTGAACCGCGACTGGGCCAATTTCAATCAGCCGGAAACCACCGCCATTTCCGAGTTTCTTAATGAAAGAGTCGCCGCCAACAATGGCAAATTCTACTTCGGTGTAGATTTCCACTCCACTTGGGAAGACATTTACTATACCAGTAACCCTGAACTCAAAGGGAATGCCCCCGGATTGGTGCCCAAGGTGATAGAACAATCGACCAGGGACATCCCCGGATATGAACCCAATATCAGGCCGGGTAAAATAGATGGACCCAGAATTAACTCGTCATCTTACTTTTTCCATCAATTCGGGGCCGAGTCTCTAACATTCGAAAATGGTGATGACACCCCAAGAGAACTACTTAAAACAAAAGGCAAGGCCTCAGCCGAAAAATTGATGGAATTGCTTTTAGAAGTTGACCCTAGTCTGTTATAATTGACATCCTGATTACTTCCGTCGGCCTTTTTTTATTCTCAGGGCAGATATTCTTAATTCCTAACAGTAACTTTACGCCTACCTGCACTGAACTACAACAGGTACCTCATGTCAATGAATGATATCACCATCCGTTTGGGAGGAGTACCTGAGCATTTCAACTTACCAATTCATCTGGCTAATGAACGTGGAGATTTCGATAGAAACGGAATTAATCTGGAGTGGACAGATTACCCCGGCGGTACGGGTCAAATAACAAAAGCACTCCGAGAGAACGACGTGGATATATGCCTTTTACTTACTGAAGGCATTATTGCAGACATCATCAAAGGTAATCCCAGCAAAATCATAAGTAATTATGTGATCAGTCCTTTGATATGGGGTATCCATACCGGAATCAAAAATCCTTTAAAAAATGAAGCTGAAAGCTTTGGCAAGCAACATGCAATTAGTCGATTTGGATCTGGTTCGCACCTTATCCCAATTGTTAACGCGAATAGTAAAAAGCAAGGGTTAACTTCTGAGCAATTCACCATAATCAATGACATTAATGGTGCATTGAAATCATTGGATAACATTGATACAGATGTTTTTTATTGGGAAAAATATACCACCAAACCCTATGTTGATTCAGGGCAAATCCGGAGAGTTGGGGAATTTGTGACACCCTGGCCATGTTTTGTTATTGCTGCAACCGACAAGATTCTAAAAGCCTCACCTGATGCAGTTGACAAGCTATTAGATATCATTCAGGCAAGCTGTCAACGATTTATGCACGATCAGGCCATGATACCATTGGTCAGTGAGCGCTACAGCCAAAAAGTTGAGGATATTGAACGCTGGTATCACAGTACAGAATGGGCTTCCGATAGCTGGGTAAGTGATAAAATAATCACCAACGTAATCTTTCATTTGAAGGCAGCAAATATCATTGCCGTGGATCAAGACATCCCCGATATTATCTGGAAGAGGTAAAGTGCTACTCTGATAAGCTGGTGAATATCTCTGGTTTAGGTCTGTCCTTTGAAACTGCAATGGCGGTAAATCTCTGGCTGTATCGTTCCTCACCCAAAGCATCATTTTCCCATTTATAGCTCGTCATTTTACCGGGAAATTTCAGGCCTCCGGATTCCTTCCAGTTGCTATACCGAATGGCATTGTACTTCTCAGCGTTGCCTTCATTGAAATAGGTAACTGAATAGTTGATAAACTCCAGTACATTATCTGCTGGGTTGTACCACAGGATGTATTGATCCTTTGGAGCTGCTCCAACACCTTCACCAAAAGTGACTTTAACTCTATTATACATTTTGCCTCCCATCTCTGCTGGTTCCAATTCTTCCTGAAAAGCACCAGGATCAGCGGTTACAAAGGGAATTGTGAAGAAATAAAACCTGAGGTTGTGTAAAAACCTCGGATTCTCACTTGGGAAACTGTCCTTATTCGGATAGATGTTAATATCCTCAGCGGTAAATCCAACTTTATAATGTCCGAATTTCTCAATCAACTCATGTCGGTTAGCCAAATCGACTGTGTACTTTGTTGTATCTGTTTCAGTAACCTCGCTGAATGTGAGTGTTCCGTAAGATTGCCATTTCTCCAATCCACCAAGTGCTTGCAATCCCTTTTCAAAAGTGGGTGGGAATTTTGGCAAAATTACTTCAGTCGTCTCTACTGTTTTACCACCTGGCTGGCAACTAAATGCTAACCATACAAGGCCCATTAAGGCCGCTAAATTCATTTTCATATCTGGTTTATTCAATATTATATTTATTCCATTATCTCCCAAAACAGCATATAACTTGCAGTACTTTTGCGTTCCAATAACTCCATACTGGTGGAGTATTTGCCTGGATCTGCATCTACGTTAAATTTAAAAACTCCAAGTAGGTCATTCAAACTTGCATAATCAAAATCCCACACCTCAATTTCATTCCATCCATCCACAGCGTCAAGCTCCAGGTTTACAATCTCTCTGTCTCCGGTGTCTACCCGATGATACATTTCACCCGCTGGCCAAATCTTCTTGCCGTCTATCTAGAGAAACATTACGTCCTAATCCACCTCATCCGGGGTAATGCACTGAACTGATGTTATCTTAATCCGTGGCATAATGTTTACTTATTGGTTAGACGTAAATATACTTTGCTTTTAAAATTTTAAAGGACGCTTTATTGACAATTGGTTGGCATTAATTCATGATTGGAGTAATCGTTATATTCCTTAGCTCCACTGGGCCGTGGTCTCCCTGAATCATAATAGGTCCGGGCTCTCCCTCATTGCTATCCAATGCGCCTCCAGTGATTCCCGGAATAATTTGATCCGTGATTACGGGAACTCCATTAGCCACTATGGTCACTCTCCTCCCTATTAAAGTAATGTCATATTCTTGCCACTCTCCTGGTGATTTGGCTACCATTTCATTTGGAGTCAAAAATCCATAAATGCCAGCGAGCAGCACATTCGAGGGCTCCATTCCTTTGTTATCAGCAATCTGAACCTCGTAACGTCCTCGAAGATAGATACCACTATTACTCCCTTCGGAGTACCGGAATTCTACATGTAATCTAAAGTCAGTAAACTTCGCTTCAGTTACAAGGTTGGAGCCTGATTGGGGGCTTTTCAAAACACCATCCTCAAAGACCCATTGATTTTCGCCCAAAGCCTTCCAACCTGTGAGATCCTTGCCATTTAGAAGTCTGGTGAGTCTACCGAACTTTGGGGTTTTGTTATAGGCCAACTTTGGCGCTCTTACTCCAGTCCAATTGTAGGTCTTACCATCCACAAACTTCATGGTTCCATTTAATGAAGTACCTGTCAGCCTGCCCTTGAACTCAAGGTTACCCTCCCCTTCTTCCCATTGTGGTGGAATGGCAAAACTAAACTCACCATTATTCATCTTTACTTCGGCGATTGGCCGAGCACTACCTGATGCATAAACAAAACGGCCAACCAACGTACTGTATCCCGAATGATAGATTTCAAGCCATGATGGCAACTCCTTGCCTTCCTGAGAAATCACCAAATCCCAACTGCCCTCAATTGGATTAGCATCTTGTGATTTCGAGGTTGTGGTCACAAATACCAGTAAAAGCCCCATTATAACGGGGATAAATTTTGATTTAATATTCATATTAATCTTAAATTGATCTGATTTATGATAAAGGTAACAATCCTATAAACACCCATGAATTTACTGACTAATAAAGAAAACGCCATTGCCTTTTATAAAATGGCATACGAAGGAAACCCCAGAGCAGCAACTGAGCAATACGTTGGAGAGCAATACATCCAACATAACCCCTTAGTTGGCGATGGTATTGAGCCCTTCATTCAATATTTCGAACGGATGCAATCTGAATACCCGGATAAATCCATTGAATTTGTACGGGCCGTTGCTGAAGATGATCTGGTGGCTTTGCATACGCATCAAACCTGGCCGGGCAATGAGGAATACGTTACCATGGACTTTTTCAGATTTGATGAGAATAGCAAAATTGTGGAGCACTGGGATACCGTACAGGAAATTCCAGATAAGGTGGCTCATGGCAATGGGATGTATTGAGCGTGATTCTTTATCAGAATCAAAACGTTATTTGTATGTTTTACCTAATTTAGCCCTGCACCTGTAGTGGGTATATGTGCAATAATCACAGTTGCACGCATTGTTAGCGCACATTTGTCCTTCATTACGTTATATGATTGGGAATATCTAAATTGAAGTATGCTTACCAAAGAAAAAGTACTTAGTACCATCTCAAAACTCCCTGAGAGCTTCTCATTGGATGATTTAGTAGAGCGAATGATTATTCTTGAGAAAATCGAAAAAGGTCGTAAGGATTCGGACGAAGGAAACGTCATATCTGAAAAAGAGTTGGAAGAGAAAATGGAGGAATGGCTCAAATAAAATGGACTCACTACGCTTTCCTGGATCTCAAAAATATCTTTGATTACATAGCCAAGGATTCGAAAAAGTATGCATTTCACCAAACAAAAAAGCTCCAGGAGAAAACTAAGATACATTGACGTAGTGGTGCATTAGGATCTTAAATGACAAATTATGAAAACAAGTTTCATTTCTCTACTGCTCATGATTTTGTTAATTGTTGCTTGTGAAACACCAAAGGAAGAATTATCCGCCCAAGAAATAAAAGAAAACATTCTTGAAATGTACTCTCATCATGTAGATGATCTAAAAAATCTTGATCATCAGAAGCTGATGGAACACTATGCAAATATTGATGATCACATTTTATTTGGTGATGGAGAATATTGGGGAAATTACGAAACAGTTAATGATATCTGGAAAGGCTTTATTGATGACACCAAAGAAATCATAACATGGAACTTGACCAACAATAAGATTCACATATTGTCCAATAGGTCTGCATCGTATCTAATGGAATTTTACAGTGAACGAATAACAGTAGAGGGTGATATTGCTAAAGTCAAGGGTAGTGCGGCTTACGGA
>JAJCYL010000603.1 GCA_029262955.1 Cytophagales bacterium
GGACCCTGAGAAGTGCATTTTACTTTAGAAGACAAATAGCGAGCTGTAATATGTATGGCACAAGCGGTCGCTTGCGCCAGCGTGGTACTATTTTGATGTGAAGGAGTTTACCGAGAAGAAGTTGGATTTTATAAGCGACGATAACTAAAATAAGCCGTCATTGCGAACAAAGTGAAGCAATCTGCTAACCATTAGATTGCTTCGGCCAAAGCCTCGATGACGTTTAGTCTTGTACGCTATTTTCTCCTCACCTCAAAAAATATACTGTCACTGGCAAAGCCAGTAAATATCCCCTGAGCATTCATAACATTAGATGGAGGCTCATTTAGATCGCGGGAATCCTGCTCCAGGTTATCAAATAAATCCGCATATTCCTTATTCACAGTAAAAACTTTGGCCACATGTCGGCCATAAGTCTCCAATGCTACCCCTATAATTTCGAATCGGGGCGTTTCAGAGGGCTCACTAATAAATCTAAAGCTAGATAACAACTCCTGGGCCTCCTCTGGAATGAATTTCGGTAAAATGGAGTCGATTTCGTTAACCCTTTCTTCTATTACCACAAAATATCTCTGGCCTGGCGCCGAGTCCCACTGGAGCAAAATTCGTTCTTCAAAAAAAAGCTCGGTGATCTCCTCACGCAATCCAAAATTCAGAGTGAGCTGTGGAACAACTAATAGAGAATCAGGCAGCCTCACACCGGATGGTGATTCCGGCACTACTGTTTCGGCTATTGCCTCACGCTCTCCAAGCCTAACGTTCAATACGTAACGTTCTCCAGAGCTAATTACTAAACCGTTCCCTAAATACTCATAGAGGCCGGTGGTGGAGTTGTAATTGAGTCCGAAGGACTGGTTACTGCTTGAAATGGTTACCTCGGCATTGGAGATTGGATTACTGGTAATCGCGGCACTATCAATAGGAGACGTACCTTTTATTTTGATATTACTGACCGGCTCATTTGCATTGATAAAAGCTTCAATTACAAAGTTGGGAGCTCGAGGAGCAATATCATCACCACAGCCCAACAATAAAATCAGAAGAAATATATTGATCCTTACCAATCTCTTAAAAGTTAATGCTAAAGATAAAATTGGGAGTCATACCCAGATAAGTTACCTCACTGACCAATACTGGTTCCTGAGTAAAATCATATTTGATATACCAAATATTTTTGCGGTTATAGAAATTAAAGAATGATAACCCTATATCTCCTTTTGCTTTGCCCCATGGAAATCTGTAATGGGCCGCCAGATCTAAACGATGATAAGCTGGTAACCTGGACCCATTTTTAGCACCGATTCCAACATAATTAAATGTTCTACCATCCAAAAGCTCTATACTGTATTGACCCTCAGGTTCAGAAAACGGTTTTCCAGATCCATAGACAAAGGTTGCTGAAAGGTTCCAACCATCAATTTCAATACTGTGTACCATTTTAAATTCATGCCGCTGATCGTGCAAAGCCGGGAATTCCCGGCCATCATTAATACCGGGAAATGTATGCCTGACTTGCCCCAAAGTATACGAGCCCCAACCTGTGTATTTCCCTTGTTTTTTTTGGAGCAAAAACTCAACTCCCCTTGCACTCCCATCCCCTGTAAAGAATAATTGATCCACTTCAATCTCCAGTCCTCTTCTAAACCTTAGAGAGAACTCAGATAGTCCCTTCAATTCTTTGTGATAGGCTTCTACATCAAATAACCAACTCGCTCTCTCATAACTAGCGCCTGCTACATAATGTGTTGCACTGCTTACATCAACTAAATCGCCGTCAGCGAGCAACCAGAAGTCTCGAGATCCCTCGGACAGATTTTCATTAATGATCTGGTTAACAAATTGGTAGTGTCGACCATATGCCGCTTTTAACTTAATCAGCGGATGTACCTGATAAGTGGCATTTAATCGTGGCTCAAAAAGTAAATCGTCTTCATTCTCATATTTCGACAGCCGAATACCAGCGGAAATGGTAAGGTTGGCCCCTATTTGCTTGTCATTAGAAGCATAAATTGAACCGTAATTAGCATTTTGATTCCGTACAAGTATGGCCACCGTGTCATCTCGAACGCTTGAGTAGTCAATGACTGTATTGGTTAAGGATATTCCAAAAGAAATTTTATCATTCCCGGTAACTTGCCATTCAAAATCTGATTGTGCTGTAAAATCCTTCACCACATTCTCCTCAACAGTTTTTCTGCCCCCTGAAAATATAACAGAGTCATCCTGAGGCAGACTAACATCAAGAAATCCAAACCTGTCATAATCACTGAAATAACGGGAACCAGCAAGTAGGATATTGCTGTAAAGCTTTGGATTCCACTGCCTGGACCATTTGGTGGAAGCACCGGTATTTCCCCATTTGGTCTTTTCGTCCAGGTCGACCAAAATCTGAATTTCAGTGCCAAATTGCTCAGCACTTATATTTCTTTCCAGGTTTTGGGATTCATCCAGGAAATCTTTTCCATTATAGAAACTTAGGGCAATAACGTCTCGGTCACTCGGTCGATATGACAATTTGCTATTCCAATCGTAGAAATAGAAATCCGGTTCAACAATATTGACACTGGCTCCGTCTAACTCTTCAATTTGTTCGAATTCATTGTTAGCGATCAGGTTGTCAGAAATACTGTTGTAGACCCCACTTCGTAAAATGTCCGTGTAAGACCGGCGTCCTGCAGCAAGGAATGAAAGCTTGTCATTAATAGGAACTTCAATAAATCCATTTACGCTAAGTAAATTGACATTTGCTCCACCTCTTAGTTTTTGAGTACTGCCCGTCTTGCCAGTCATATTTACCACGCTGGAGGTACGCCCACCATATTTGGCCGGAAAAGCACCTTTAAATAATTGCACATCCTTGATAGCGTTGGCATTGAATGCACTAAAAAAACCAAAAAAGTGATCTACTTTATACACCGTCATACCATCCAGCAAGACAAGGTTTTGATCAGGAGTCCCTCCACGTACAAACAAGCCTGAGGAGTTTTCATTGGTCCCACTGACTCCCGGAAGTAGTTGTAATGACCGAAAAATGTCCGTTTCGCCTACACTTGGTAAAAGTGATAATTGTTTGGTAGAAATGGTTGAGGTACTGATTCCGGATGTTGCATTTAAGACTTTATAAGCATCAGCACTAATTACCAATTCTGCTAATTGCTCAGTTAAAGGTTTTAATGTAATGATTAGTAAATCACCAGATTGATTTTGATCTGATAGTGTAATTACTCTGCTTTCATAGCCGACATAGCTTATTTCGATATTTACATTTTGGCCTGGAACATCAAAAAGACTAAAGTATCCGTCGAGGTTAGTAATCGTGCCCCTGGTAGTTCCGGAGATAGTAACGGTAGCATTAGGTAATGACTCGCCTGTCTCCTCTTCAATTACTTTTCCTGAAATGCCTACTTGAGCCAGAGACTGTGTAGTTACAACAATACAAACCACAATTGTAATCGATAGTTCCTTAATAGAAATTATAAACCCTTTCCCAATCACAGCGCTTAAATATAGCGTATCATGTCTAAATTCATTCCATTGTGCTCAAATTGTCCCAATGCCTTAAACCCGTATTTTCGGTAGAGACCAACTGCTTTAGAATTAGTCGATTGAACTCCACCCCAAAGAATGATTCTTGTAAATCCGAGTTCGGATAGATCGTTTATTGCAAATTGAATCAGCTGCCCTCCAATTCCTTGACTTTGAAATGTATCGCCAACTGATGGTGCAATTGTACAATCACTAGTCATCTCCAAGTTCAAACCATAAGCTGAAAGTCTTGTGTAGTCATGTTCCAGGTAACCAAACTTGACAATAGTGTAGGCTATGATTTCACCCTCTTTTTGAGCTATATAACCACGATAATCTTTAATGTTAGTAAAAAGTTGATAAAGGACATCTAAATCAAATGAGTGTGGGCCGAACCGATGTCTGGTTTCAACACTCAATGAGGTCAGATACTTCATAAGCGCTGGAAAATCTGCCTCTGATAGTATTTGAATGGTTAGTGGAGCGTTGGAGGGTTTCATTCAGTTTTGAAGTGAACAGTAAGGTTAATAGATTACAATAAAACATTTAAAGGTATGAATCCATTCACCGAACATCCGAGATCAGTTGGTGAGACTTATTGGCAGCACATGGCCTTTGCGTTTAGATTTAGTGCTAAATGTTTCATGGCAGCATTTTATGCTTCAATCCACGCTTTATTCCCCTTTCTCTGTACAAAAAGTGCCAGTAAGATTATTCTTCAATTGGCTCATAAAATCGGTCCTAACCGGATCCAACAAGATGACCAATAAGGTCCTGCGTTAGTTCACATCAATTGCTATCCCTGATCCTGTCTGTGTGTCCACAGGATTCCTCTAAAACTAAAGCTGCCACTACCAGATAAAAAACGTTCAGTTCTTCAGAGACACTCACCTGTTATCGATCAGGCCCAGAGCTATTGATGGAGCAAATTTGAGAATCTAAGCCAATGCCCTGCGTTTTAGATCTTTGGGCTATTTAGATTAGAAGGCCAACCCCCACTTAATATTAGCAGCCAGGTCAAACCTATCGGCCCTGCTGGTATAAGCTATGAATGCTTGTTCGAAACCAATTTCAAAATCAAAAATACCCCGACGACCAGTTCTTCGTTGAATTCCATACATTATTCGCCAAGCAAGCTGATTGTCATTATTGTGAAAACGATGACCATATACAAACCCTGATCCTATATAATTACCAGAAAAATTGTTGGCACTCTTGCCCTTGAGCATTCGTCGTCGCATGTTATAGTAATACCTTACACCTCCTTCTTCACGTAATTCCCTGAAATCGCTTCTATCCGTTAAAAATGCAGCGGCAACGATCCACGACCAGTTGGGCTTGATTTTTTGCTCATAAGCGAGATTGATCAGTTCATTTTGGGAGTTATCTTTTTCCTCCCAGTTACTGATTAAAAAGCCAAAGGGGCCAAGGAGATCTACCTTAAATAAACTCAACTTTTCTTCCTTGGCTCTTATAATATTATTATAGGTATTAACCAGCCCTGAAAACTGGGCGGTATCCATAGTTTCTGTTGAAGATTCAATTCTTACCTGTTCCTCCTGACTCTGTGCACACCAGGCCAATAGCAGGAAACCCATTACCAACGATATTTGTTTCATTTAATTGATAGGCTTATTACTCCAAAACTGGTTTCTACTTTTACTCTTGATCGATTACCTTCTGAGTAGTTCCAAAAAGTAACGGTACCCCGTTTGTTCGGTATTCCTGGAAATTCCGCTGGCAATAAGATATCTCCAAATTCTGACCTTAAATTGAAGTTAAACTGATCCCAGTTGCTCAATGACTCTATATTGATATCCGATTTTGAAGCCTTAATTTCCAGTCTCAATACTTTATCAGGATTATCGATGGTGATGTCGCCCAACTGGGATTCTAAATTTATCTCGCCTGATAAGCCATCAATAGTTGTCTTGGTCTTATTAAACTCCAATTCGTTTTGGCCAGCTAAATTTTGAGCTATAAAGTCACCGAAATAACTTTTAAAAGTGCCCAAGCCTCCTACATTATCTAATACAATGTTTCCGAATCTATTGGTGATCACATGTTCACCTTGCTTATCAGAAATATGAATGTTCCCGTAACTATTGTTAATAGTGAGCTTCGAAAATACCGGTAGCCATACTTCATATTCAGAGATTAATACAGACTCAAGTTTGGTATTGCTGGGAAGTTGGTAGTAATTGAAAAAACTAATCACCCCTTTCTTCTTTTCAAGAATATATTTTTGATATTCGAGTTCTTGCTTAGCTGTTTCCTGGGAAACAGCTTTTGCTATAAGCTTTAGCCTGACCTTGACTTGATTATTAGCCCAGGTTTTAATCTCTATGGAAGATTTTTCTGCATTTATAAGTATCGCATCAG
>JAJCYL010000604.1 GCA_029262955.1 Cytophagales bacterium
GAAGAAAATGCAAATGAGAACTACGAGGGATTCGATCCAAATTCTCCTGAATCCTATATCCTATTCTCACTTGCTCAGAATGCCTATCTCAACAATAGTTTATTATTGGCTCAAAACGTCGAAAAGCAATTTAAAGAAAGAGCTGGTAGAAGGAGTCGGGGTGTAAAAAGAGCCGGATTTGTCGTTTTGTGGCGTACCTCCATGCCCAGTATATTAGTGGAAACAGGCTATCTTAGCAACGAAAGGGAGGAGCGTGAGCTGAATGACGAATTGGTTCAAACTTATATCGCATCCGGTATCTTCAGAGCCTTCCGTGATTATAAGACTCATATTGAATCGACGAACTAAAGTGTAGGAGTGAAATTGTCTAAAGAATTTAAAGTTGGTATTCTGGCTTCGATGTCAGGGATATTGTTGTATTTCGGTTTTAATTTCCTAAAAGGATCTGATTTTTTGTCTAAGACCAAAAAATATTATGCGCTCTATGAGAATATCGATGGACTTCAAAAATCTAACCCGGTAATTGTCAATGGATTTACAGTCGGAAGGGTAAGTAATATTATCATTCTACAAGAGAAAGACAATAAGATTTTGGTAGAATTGGATGTTGAAGATGGGGTAGTATTAGGTGATTCCACGATAGCTTTACTTTATAACTTTGACTTCCTCGGTAGTAAAGCCATAGAATTAAGAATTAAAACGATGAATGGTGTTTTCAATGACGGGGACACCCTGTACTCTGAGCTAGATGGAGGCATTACTGACATAGCTCAGACTCAAATTGCTAACCTCGGACTTACCATCAGTAGGATTAATGACATCCTGCTGGGAATGCAAGGAAGCGGCGAAGAGATCAAACAGACAATCATTGCATTTAGAGGAACATTGACTCGAGTCAATGCTGCGATTGATCAAAATGAAAATAAACTAAGCCAGACAGTCGAAAGCTTCAAGCAACTATCAGAAGACTTAAGTAAGTTGGGTGGACAGATAGGAACATTTATAGACAACGCCAATGGCACACTAAGCAAGGTGAAGAACCTGGAGTTAGAGGAGACATTGGATCGATTTCAAGATCTTGCTGTAACGTTAAATGAAACATTGGAAAAATTCAATGAGAGTGAGGGTACCATTAACAAGCTCATGACGGATGATTCATTATATACCAATTTGAATAAGGTAATGGTGGATATGGATAGCTTGCTGAATCACATGAATCAATACCCGAAACATTTCTTTGCTCCCTTGGGGAAAAAGCACAAGAAAATTGTAAAGCAAATGGAGAATTGATATTTACATATCCTAATTAATATAATTTCTGTAACAACATTATTGTTAAACATTTCCAATTTGGGTAAAGGAGATAAATTCTTGTTCGGCATTTATCTATTAGTAGGGCTGTTATTGATATTCTTTTTAGAGGCTGTATTTGACTATCCATATTATGAAACACAGTGGTTATTAATTTTAGATGGACAAAACCCTTGGAAGGATATTCCTCATAAAAATGCTTATGGTCCTATCTATAATTTGTTTTCTCTGCCATATAAGATAAACAATAAACTTCCTCATGTAATTTTTTTCATTTGCTGGCTCATTAGCTGTCACCTATTGTCAAGGGCTAATTCTGAAAATAATAAAATTGGTCAGACCAATACTACCATAAGAGGTGCTATTATTCTCAATCCCTTTTTCTTTCTCATGGTAGTTAGGTACGGCGCAAACGATGCTTTTCTTGCCGCTTTAACAATATTAGGACTCGTTGCTTACGTAGATAAGAAATATGTAACATCGGGAATGATATTCAGTTCAGCGGTTTTTTTCAAATTTATGCCTATTTTCATTATACCCTTTCTGTCCTTTCCGAGAGGTATTTTTAATCGAAAATTCGCAGTTAGTTTTGGGATATTCTCGATAATCATACTCGCAATTAGTTGGAATCTTTGGGACGAAAATATCGTAGAACCAATATTTTATGGCGAACATCGGCCATCCAAAATTCTATCAATTTTCAGATTTTTAAGAGGTCGATTTTCGCCTTTTAAATTCTTCGACGAAGATTATAATATAGATTTCATCAGCATTCCTTTATTGCTTCTGACAAATATTGTATTCATTATTATTCATTTGAAACTGCGATTTGATGCCATATATTCATCGGTTCTAAGCCTTTCATTTACTGTATTGTTATATAAAGTTGGGCACTTCCAATTTTATATAACCTTCTTGATGACGATTATATTTCTCTTTATTTATGCAAAGGATAATTCGGTTAACAATAAGTCACTGACTTATTCAGGTTACTTATTAATTGGGTGGATATCATTAATCGGACTGATCTATCATCTAACCTCAGCTTTCTCAGGATCATGGGGCATCTTTAGACATATCATTGGCTTGCCTACATTTGTAATTCATTCCTACTTTAATTTGGAGCTATTTCAAGCTATGAAAGCCGAAATAAATGACCACAAACTTTCCAAACAAGCTAATTAGAGAAACACCAGTAATATTTTTATTGCTCGTTTTGGTCTCGTGCTTTTTATTCTACATAGCATTGCAGCTAAATAATACAGCGACAGTTTCCATTTACTTCGCAATTATTCTATTCCTTTTTTTCTTTAAGCAAGTATTTTCGACATTAAATCCAGTATTCAAAGAGAAGATTCCTGAAGGGGCTGTTGTGTGGGCTGTGGTGCCTGTTTATAATGAAGATAAGGGAATTCTGATCTCCTGTATCCAATCGATTCTCGACCAAACTTATCCAGCAGAACGTATTTACATAATCGATGATGGATCAGAGAATAATTGCTGTGATGAAAACTTCATTAGATTTTTATCAAAATACAAGACCATAAAGTTTATTAAGCTTGTTAGAAATAAAGGTAAGCGTTTTGCGGAGTATGAAGCATTTCAACATGTAGATGATCAATTTGTTGCAACAGTTGATAGCGATACTGTTTTAAATGAGTCCGCTTTTGAAGAGGCGTTGAGGCCAATGTCCGATTCAAATATCGCCTGTGTTTGTGGTAATGTTGAGGGGTTAAATGCCAATCAAAACCTTTTAACCAGGTTGATTAATTTGAGGTTAAAAAATGCCTTTCTGCTCGAGCGAGCGAGTCTGAGTTTTTTTGGTACAATCATGTGCTCAAGTGGAATGTTCTCTCTGCATAGAGGTCAGCACATAAAAGATAATTTGGATGACTATATCAGCCAGAAATATCTTGGACAAACAGTATCAGTTGGTAATGATCGCAGGCTATCTTTTTATGCACTTCAAAAGGGTAAAATTGTACTGCAAAAGACAGCTAAAGCCAAAACAGTTTTGAAGTCTTCGTTGATAGATTTCATAAGGCAACAAATTAGATGGAATAGATCTGCTGGTAGTGAACTACCTATATGGATTTTTGAATTCCCAGTGAATTCAAGGGTTTTTTGGACAGTTTCTTTGGATTACATTAAATACCTAAGTCCATTTTTGCTTATACTGACTCTAGTATATCTTCCCTCTCGGATAGATGTCTTCATACTGGGGATTACATCAGGATACTTCATAATTCATGGTTGGTTGAGGTATATAAAACTGATCTATAGTGACCCCAGCGATTTAATAGTCGCTCCTTTTCTGGGCATCATTCATTTAGTGATCATCATGCCAATTAAATTATACGCATTATTATCTATGCACAAGACAGGGTGGCTGACGCGATAATGATTTAGTTTTTATTTTTCGGCTCACATTCTCATCAACACATCGATCGTACCATAATAGTGATCTCTCGATTCTTTCGTTTCTCTTCGGACATTATTGAAAGATAGTCCAAGATCCCAACGTTTAAGGCCTAATTTTCCCCCATACTTGATGTGATATCTCATTCGCTGGGCACTTTCGGTGTGGATACTTTCCTTACCAATAAAATTGCCTTCTACAGTAGCGTCATATGGGACATAGTTAATATATGCCTGAACGAATAAATAGGCTTCTTTCCAGCTTGACTTTTCGCTATCTCGTCCGATGGAACCTAATCTCGATTGGTCATATGTTGTATTCCCAAGGGGTTGAAATTTTCCCCACCGCATCGACAACCCTGGCTTTATGGAGTTGAAAACAGTGCCGACGGCTATACTCCCTTCGGAAAGGACTTCGAATTTATCCATTCTTTTAATTGATCGGATGTAATCGAAACCTAAGGTAATGAGTGGGGAGTTTTCAATTTGGAATTGCCAGCCTCGTGGTGTTTTGGCTCCAATTACGCCATGATACCAATCCTGAAGTTGGCGAACTCCCGCTCCTGGTCCCAGAATTCCTGCATCCAATTTAAATGACATCGCACTATGGGACTCCTTAAGGAATTTTAATCCAAAACTGGCCGAAACGACTCCAGCGTATGGTCTGTCAAACTGATCTATGATTCGGAGCTTCAAGTCATTTGGAGTGAAAAATAAATGAGAGAAACCGATGGAATAAATGGTTTTAGTGACTCCCGCTCCACTAAATGAATTAAAGATTGAACCTGGATTCAAAATCTGTCGGTAATTAAAAAAAATACCACTGCTATAGTAGCGGTCAACTACCTGAGCCAGGAATACGTCATTGTCAATGGAGAGGAAGAAATCCTGAGTGAAATCCTCGGTTGATTTGTTCTGACCATTTATTTGAAAGGCGAGTAAGATCAGAAATAACAGGAGACACATCTTCATTGCTTAAAGATATATTTTATAATGAACTGAAACTTGTGCCACATGCTTCTATGTTTGTACAGGATGAGAGTTCCCACTCAAATACTTCCTATTATTATTTTTGCACAATTCGCAGGAACCTCTCTATGGTTTGCTGGAAATGCGGTTCTTCCCGATTTAATTGCTATCCATGGTTTCGAGTCTAAAGATTTGGGAACAATTATTTCTAGCGTCCAGTTTGGATTTATAATAGGGACGCTTTTTTTCGCCATATTCACAATCGCAGACAAATTCAGTCCGTCGAAAATTTTTTTTTGGTGCTCAGTATTAGGTGGAATTACAAATGTCTTAATTCTATTTCTGCCCATCACGCTGGCTAATTTGGTAATTCTTCGCTTTGTGGTTGGATTGCTACTGGCCGGAATTTACC
>JAJCYL010000605.1 GCA_029262955.1 Cytophagales bacterium
TTGCTCCGGCAATGTAAGTATACATATCGGTTGTTATTCTTGTACCCGCCGACCGGGCAGCATCTATCTTTTCAATGGCTAAGTCCATTTTAGGCCAATTGCTTTGACCGCCCGCCTTTAAATGGTAAATCTCCGCTGGAAGATTTGCTTTTTCCGCGATTTCAATGGTTTCATCAATGGCCTCAAGAAAATTATTGCCTTCACTTCTCATGTGTGTGATGTACATTCCTCCGTATTCAGAAGCTACTTTGCAAAGTTCAATCAGTTCATTTGTGGAAGCGTAGAAAGCCGGAGCATAGATCAGTGATGATCCAATACCTAACGCACCTTCTTCCATAGCAACTCTAGCCAGTTCCTTCATATTAGATAATTCCTTATCAGTTGGAGGGCGATCATCAAAACCTACTTCATGGATTCGAAGAGTTGTGGCACCAACGAAAGAAGCTACATTCGGTGAAATCCCCCTTCGTTCAAGAGAGGATAAATACTCTCCGAGAGTTGTCCAGTCAATGTCATAACGCGTATCGTCATCCATATCCATTTCGGCCTGTGCTTTCATTTCAGCATTCTGAGGGCCCATAGACCAACCTTCTCCCATTACTTCCAGGGTTACACCCTGCTTAATTTCTCCTAATGAGCGGCCGTCTGTGATTAATGATTCTGTGGACCAGCTTAACATATTTACAAATCCAGGTGTGACGGCCATCCCTAAGGCATCAATTTCAGTTTTCCCCTCAATGTCAGTTAGATCACCCAAAGCAGCGATTGTATCAGCATTAATAGCAATTCCCCCAGTATATGATGGGTTACCACTGCCATCATAAATAGTGGCGTTAGAAATGACGATATCATATACTTTAGTTTCCTGACAACTTAGTATAATTAAGGATAGAAGGAGTGGCGAGTGTCGAAATTTCATAGAGTCATAAGTTGGTTGGAGTTAAATTTAATAGACAATCTCAAAGGCAGGTAATGTTCTTTTGTCAACGGTCATGATAGTCAAGCTTAATTTTCCTACGATTAATTAATACTTTGTAGAAGGCTTAATTTTGATCTCTTTTTGAGTATTTTTTATTATTCAAATGGCTGATTCATCCTATTTTTTAAAAGGGAGTAAGTAATATTTACAGAATTGAAATGATTTATTGCAAATCAATTAGAGAATCATGGAACTAACATTTCGAAAGGTTAAGGAGAAGGATTTACCGGAGGTGTTGGAAATGATCGCCAATGACCAGCTTGGTAAAACGCGTGAGAAGTTTGAACTGCCATTGCCTGATTCTTACTTGAAAGCTTTCGAAGTTATTATTAGAGATCCTAACCAGGAACTGATGGTTGCGGAATTAAATGAAGAAATTGTCGGCACTTTCCAGCTATCTTACCTGCAATATTTGACCTATCAGGGAGGTATGCGAGTTTTGGTAGAAGCTGTTCGTGTAAAAGATACCCATCGTGGCAAGGGCATTGGCCATGAAATATTTTCCTACATTATAGAATCATCAAAATCCCACGGAGCGCACATGGTTCAATTGACATCTGACAAGAAGCGCACCGATGCTCGAAGGTTTTATGAATCTTTTGGATTTGAACCTTCACATGAAGGTTTCAAACTTCACTTTTGATACTACCTCAAAGAAACGCCTATTCCTGCATTGAATGTTTGGTATTCCTGAATGGAGTAATCAGCATGAATAGTTAATACTGCTAGCTTTAGCCTAAGTCCCAGACTCGCATTAAAACCAGAATCCTTAGTTTCGAGACTTACCGGATCAACAATGGGTTGATCACCCGCTGAAATCACGTTATAGCTTCCCACTATATCTATATTGTTGGTACTTGTCATGTAACCAAAACCTCCATAAATAGTAAGAATGTGAAATTCTTTTGAGACCAGGAGTTGGTAGCTCCAGGAAGTCAGGTCAAAAAAGCCATCGTCACCCGGATCATCATCAATATTCAATACATCGAGACCAATATTGGAATAGGCCACCATGACTGAGATATCTATCGGGATTAGAGAATTTCCAGGAATCCATTGCTTGATATCATGCATCAAACCAACACCGAACATATTAAGTTTAACATCATCAGAACCAACACTTGGTAAGAATCTGAATTTTAAATCAGTGTTCTTAATTAGCCCAATTCCAAATTGAGGCATGGCCACCGGTACTGCTGCCGAAATAATATCATTTGTATAGTCAAGACCAACCGGGCCGGTAACACTTTCAAATTGATCAGTGGCTGGATTATAAATCTCAACAATAGGGGCTTGAGACAGGTCATTGGAACCTGCCATAGACGGATATCGAGTGGCGTTACCAACGAAACGAGTTGCCCTGGCTGGGTCTGATGCATTAGCATTCCATCCACTCACCACGTCAGCGGCATTAAAAAACTTGTCTTTATTGGGTATAAAGGCCACGGATACATTTAGACTAAAATCAAATCCAAGTGGTTTGTGTGCTTTTGCGGTATTGTACCAACCTCTGCTAAAGGCCCAATTTAATCCACTAAGAAGTGGAGTGCCATACGCTTCATATATAGTGTTTGCGTCTGCAGAACCGGCCTCAATAAATTCATCGAAATTATCCTGGGCTCGAACAGAGCTTGAGATAAAGAAGAATAAAAGACTAATTGATAATAAAATCCTGGATATGGAATGGATGTGAGTCATGATTGAAGATTTTAACACAATTCAAGGTAGTATTAATCTTCAATTTTATGAAATTATCACAATGAAATATGAATTATTTTATATAGCAATAAGTGACTTGGGTGCTAGGCCATGACTGCCTGCCCAACGTTTGAAATGCCACGCCATTCCAAATATTCATCAAATGCCATCAACTTGTCCACGCACTTGATAGGTGATAACTCGACTATTCTAGTGGCGATAGTTTGTACAAAAGTGTGGTCATGAGAGGTGAATAGGACTGTTCCGGGGAAATTGCGAAGGCCATTGTTGAATGCAGTAATAGATTCGAGGTCAAGATGGTTGGTCGGCTCATCGAGTATTAACAGATTCGCTCCCGAGAGCATCATTTTTGATAGCATGCAGCGCACCTTTTCGCCTCCTGATAGTACTTTGACCATTTTAAGGGATTCCTCACCAGAAAAGAGCATTTTCCCCAAAAACCCCCTGATATAGGCTTCGTCTTTTTCTTCTTCGGAATATTGTCTCAACCAATCTATGAGATTCAGATCAGAATTGAAATACTGGGTGTTTTCATTGGGCAGGTACGCATTGGTAATAGTCTGGCCGAACTTAAAACTCCCACTATCTGGCTTGGATTCTCCCATTAGAATTTGAAACAGAGAAGTCGTAGCCAAACTATCGTCTGAAACAAATGCAATTTTATCTCCTTTATTAACGAACAGGTTTAAGTCGTTAAAAAGTTGCTTGCCATCAGCACTGCTGCTTAATTTCTCAATTTCAAGAATCTGGTCACCAGCTGGTCTGTTTTGAGTATATATAATAGCCGGATATTTTCTGGATGAGGGTTGAATATCCTCCAGGTTAATTTTATCCAACAACTTCTTTCTACTGGTGGCTTGCTTAGATTTAGATGCATTTGCACTAAAGCGGGCAATAAACTCCTGAAGCTCTTTCTTCTTTTCTTCCGCTTTTTTGTTGGCAGAGGAACGTTGTTGTAGGGCAAGCTGGCTTGATTCGTACCAGAAAGTATAGTTTCCAGTAAATATCTTGATTTTGCTAAAATCAATATCCGCCACATGGGTGCACACAGTGTCCAGGAAGTGCCTGTCGTGAGATACTACAATGACAGTATTTTTGAATTCCAGCAGGAAATTTTCTAACCAGGTAACAGTTTTAATGTCCAGGTCGTTAGTTGGCTCGTCAAGGACAAGGATATCTGGATTGCCAAAAAGAGCTTGTGCCAGGAGTACCCTAACCTTTTGATTACCATTCAACTCATTCATTAACAAGTAGTGGTTGGCTTCTTCTATCCCTAATCCACTTAATAATGCGGCGGCGTCAGATTCTGCATTCCAACCATCGAGGTCAGCAAATTGTCCCTCTAACTCTGAGGCTTTAATACCGTCCTCATCCGAGAAATCTGGCTTTGCGTAAATAGCATCTTTCTCTTTCATTAACTTCCACAACTGTCCATGGCCCATCATGACAGTATCGAGAACCGCACAGTTATCAAACTCAAAGTGGTCCTGTCGGAGCACGGCCATTCTCTTACCCGGGTCAATGCTCACAAACCCGGAATTAGGATCAATGTCACCTGATAGAATTTTCAGAAAAGTTGACTTTCCGGCTCCGTTGGCACCAATAACGCCATAGCAGTTGCCTGACGTAAACTTGATGTTAACTTCATCGAATAAAACTCGTTTTCCGTACTGAAGAGATAAATTATTAGTTGTGAGCATTGCCGTAATTTTGAGGGTGCAAAAGTACGACAAAGTGGTCAGAAATGTGTGGTAGATTCTACTTTTTGGATTACTATCGATTATAAGGTGTCAAATTATTTTCATTACTAGGCCTTAATAAATTAAATTGAACATCTGAGATAGTAGAAATATGTTAAAGATAGTCGTTTTAAGCGCTTTATGTTGGTTCGCTATTACCAATTGTTTTCCTCAACAATCGCTCAAGCTGGTTACTTCCGTGAGACAAAAGGGACCAGTGGCTTACAGAGATCCTTTTGGAGCTATTTCGCCGGACGGCGGTCTCTTTGCTTATTCAGATTTAAGGAAGGTGGTAGTTCAACCAATAAATGGAGGAGCAGTAAAGGAATTGCAAAAGAACGGCTCATTCATCAGGTACCTGACCTGGATGCCCAATAGCAAGTATTTGATCACTTATGAATTGGGAGGTGGAGGTCAAACGTGGTATAAGTACAATACAGTAGATGGCTCGAGTTCGCCGTTGTGGCCTGGCCGTAAATTGTTTTCGATCGAAATTCCCAGTGAGCCGAACTTTGAAATTGATAGATCAGAATTGAGAGAACTTGTTTGGTCCCAGGACGCACAAAAAGTTGCCGGTTATGTGAAGCGAGACAATGAGATATTAGCTGTTGAATTTAATGCAGACGGTAGTGGTGCCAAATTACTTGCTAAGGGTACGAAAATAGAATCTATTCAGTGGAATCCTGCAAGAACAGGTTGGGCCGGTATTATAACAGAGAACAATAAAAAATACATCGACCTGAATCTTGGTTTTGAGAAAAACCAATTGATAGAAGCTAATAGCTATGGTAAGCTTGTATTCTCCAAAGAAGGAACCTTGATGTACCATACCAAGGGCAATGATAAGGGCATACTTGATTTGTGGAAGCACGACTTAAGGGATAATACCCTCAAGCAATTAACAAACTTCACACGTGATAGTTACGAACCGTCAATAAGCAATGACGGTGAGGTAGTTTTCAAACTCCAGGATTATAGAATTTTTATTGCTCTGGTCTCAGGCGAGGGAGGGGAAATTCAAACATTGACGGGTTTCCAATCGGAAATTCCTTATTGGCACCCTAAAGGGGACAAAATCTCTTTTACCTATGGTTCCTGGAGGAGGGTGATGGATGATTCGAAGTATCCGGACATTGCTCAGAATCTTGGTGTAGTGAGCATTAATAGAGATAAACCAGCGGATGAACCTGAAGAAGTGATCAGATCCTCCTATTCAGAAGATCAGGGAATGAGTTGGTCTCCAAATTTGAAATGGATTACTTTTCATACCCATGCCGATGGAACTGACGATATTTGGATTCAACCTGTTGGAGAACCTAGTAAGGGTCGCCCACTATCAAAAGGAGGATATGAGACTGGTTGGCCAAGGTGGTCACCTGATGGCAACTGGATTGTATGTAATACCGCATACACTTTGGAAAGGATTAATAAGCTATTCCTTATTGGTATGGATCAGGACAAAGGAATAATTACCAATCCACAAAATGAATTGACCACACCAGGACTTGATTCTGGCAGTTTTACTGATTCTCAATGGACTTCAGACAGTAAGAATCTGGTTATTGAATATGTAGTTGATGAGACGCATAAAGAGATCCACATGATTCCCATTGACGGTGGACCCGGGAAGCTTATTCATAAATTTAAAAGTGACCAACTTTATTCAGGAATAGGGCTTTCATATGATGACCAATGGGTGGCTTTTATTGCGCCGGAT
>JAJCYL010000606.1 GCA_029262955.1 Cytophagales bacterium
ATCCGGCACAGAGTCCAGGGTACCTGAGGTCATGGCCTTGCGACTGGGCATTTTATAAATTTTGTAGAAACCATAATCATCAAGTTCATTCTCCAACTGCCTGGATTTGAAAATACTCCCGCTAAAGCAAGCATCCGAAATCAATAGTGTGTGTTTGGTCTTCAATCCGGAGATATAATCTCGAACGGTACTGTTGCTAATCCAATTGACCTTACTTTTTGAGGTAGCATCGGATGGTAACCAATACCCTACATTGAGCTTTTCATCCCACACCCCATGACCGGCATAAAAGATCAGGAGATTGTCCTTCTCTGCGATTACGTCTGAAATAATCTCAAAGGATTCTATTACTTCTGATCGGGTCGGATCTTCAATAATCAACACGTTCTCATCTTCAAAAGCATAGTTGTTCACCAATGCGTTTTTCAAATTTTGAGCATCGCTAATTGGATTATTAAGATCGACTAATTCATTGTTACTAAAGAGGTAATCGTTGACTCCGACAATAAGGGCGTAATAAATGGGATTGGTATCGGTTATTTCATCGTTACTGGCAACAGCTCTGATGGACTTTGTTTGGGCTTCGGCTTTTGCCTGAGCCACCTCAAATTCTCTTCTTAGATCGGACATGCGTTGAATAACGCCCGCGTTGTTCATACTGTCCCTCAAAGAGACATAGACCTTTAGGTATTCCAGGGCCCGATTAGATTTGCCCATGGTATCATAGATCTCAGAAAGTTTTTGGGCAGCATCTCGAATTTGCTCCTTGTAGCCTTCTTCTACGGCTACGTAGTAGGCCCGTCTGGTGTATTCAAGGGCCAGTTTGTGCTCCCCCACCTCTCTGTAGATATCCGCCATGTATAGCTGATAATCACAGATGGCATAGTCATCACCGAGTTCGTCGAGAATATAAGTGGCTTCTAAGAGATTAATTTCGGCCAACTCATATCGTTTTTGCCTGGCGTAGACGAGGCCCATGTTTCCGAGACTGTAAGCTTGACCAGGTTTATAGTTTTTTTGATTGTATATATAAGTTGACTCCATAAAGAAAAGTAAAGCGGAGTCAAGTTTAAGAACATTTAAATATTCATCACCTGCATTTAATATTGCATGAGCCAAATCCAGCGAATCACTACTATCCCTCAATTCAGATATGGCCCTTCTATAAAAATGAAAGGCATTTCGCGAATCACCTAAAACTGAGTATGTATCTGCAATAGCCATATATGAATTGCCTATGCCCTTTGTATAATTAATCTTTATTCCATTATCTAATGCCCTGTAATAGTCTGCAAATGCTAGATCATAGTCACCCTTCATACGGTAGGCGTTTCCCCTTTGGAAGTAAGCACTGTACATCGATGAGTATGCGGAATTCTGACGGGCTATATTAATATATAGGTTGGAATACTTTAATATAGAATCCGGATGAGTTTCATAGAATGTTATATTTTTTAGCAATTGAAATTTTAAAGAGTCATGGAATTGACCTCCTCTGTGAACGTTTAACAAACTATCAGCTATTTGCTGATTTTGACAAAAAGTAGGATAAACAGTTAGTAAAAGAGAAAATGCTACAATGTAGAATTTCTGCATGATTTGACTACTCAAATACTAATATTGAGCCTTAATCTTTGGGTCAAGCACATATCGATTCCTGCCTAAGATGTTACCATTCTCGTCTTTGATAACAAAGTAGATGGAGTATCGCTGGATCTTACCCCTACTTTGAACTGCTCGCACTTGGCTACTTACTTTTGTTGCTCCAGTATGTCTCTTACAATTCTTTCCCCATTGTTTACATTTCAGGACTCTTTTGGCACTTGTTTTTCTAATTTCTACGATATCAACTGTGTGCTTAAGGTTTGGATTCTCGGGTTGTCCCGCCCATAATACAGATTTATTATTCCACACAGGTGTCTCCCATGACTTGACTGTGGAACCACCAATATAATTACCGCCAGTGTTGTCACTTAGTTTAGTCCATTTCTCAACATCATTATTCGTAATAAGTTGTACCGTATTTACGGTTAGCATGATCTCAGCATTTTGTCCACCCTGAGCAATAACCCTTTCATTAATTATTATGCTTAATATTATAATTGACTTTAGAACAAAATTTCTTCTTTCCATAACAATATTAAAGTTGGTCCAACACAGTTACCTAAGATATCGGGTATATTAATTAAATACTACTTCTTAGCGCAATATGTAGGTATATTCAATATTCATATTTGTATAGTACAATTTGTTCGCTTCACAGGCCATCATCACATGAGTAATTGTACCTACATATTCGAAGAATGACTGTGTCGTCCAAATAGATTCTAATCAAGTGTAAAAGTTTTTCTGGTATTATAGCGGTGTCTGCTATATTACAATGAATTATCCCTGTTTACCAAAACTCAAGCCCCGAAGGTGCACCATAACAAAAGGAAGGGTGTACACTATCGGTATTGATTTTACATATTTGGTAGACCCGAATAGACGGAAAGTAACTACCTTTTTATCAGTCAACTCATCAACGCCTATTTCGAATGAAGATCCGTATTATCTCTCCTATCCTTTCAGTAATACTATCAATCACGATATCCACTGCACAAAACTTAAAAAGTCCGGAAGCATTTTTTGGCCATCAAATGGGTGCTGAGGGGCAGATCATAGATTATCTCGAAGGACTTAAGTATTATCGGGAGCTGTCTGATAAATCGAATAAAATTCAATACGAGGAACTTGGTAAAACAACCGATGGAAATCCATTCGTTTTACTGGCTATATCCTCTCCATCTAATCTGTCCAAATTATCCTCAATAAAGCAAAGAAGAGCACGATTAAGCGACCCCAGAGCCATCAACGATGATCAGGCTTTAAAATTGGCCAATGAGTTGCCTGCAGTGGTCTTCCACACTTCTTCCATTCACTCGACGGAAATTAGTACCGCTCAGGTGGTGCCTGAATTGGTTTATAACCTGGTTAGCAAAAATGACGCACAAACGAAAAAGCTACTTGATAATTTAATCATCTTAGTCAGCCCCTCCGCCAATCCGGATGGTCAGGTCAAAGTAAAAAAATGGTATGAAGAGCATAAAGGCACAGAATGGGAAGGTAGAATGCCATGGCAATATCATACCTATGTTGGTCATGACAACAATCGGGATTGGGTAATGTTACACTTCCCGGAGCACAGATTGTCAGCACAAAAGATTCACAATGAATGGCATCCGGTTTATTCACTTGAGATGCATCAAATGCGAGCGATGGGTGCCCGAATCTTCGTTCCACCCTATCAGGACCCTTATGATGATAACACAGCTCCTGAAGTCATCGAAACTCAGAGCCTAATTGGTTTAGCAATAAGTCACAGACTAACCAACGAAGGCAAAGGAGGTCTAGTGAAAAACGCTATTTACGACTTGTTTACTCCTGCCAGAGCCTTTCAAATCTATCGTGGAACAGCAAGGGTATTAACAGAAACCGCAAGTGCCAATTTTGCTCGAATGAGGGTACTTAAACCCGAGGAGCTTCAGGCTCCGGGTAGACGCGGAGCTGGTAATTATCATCCCCTCAAAAAGAGCTGGAATTTCTCGCTTCCATGGGAAGGTGGTGAATGGAGGCTCAGAACGATGGTTGAATATCAGCTATCCGCGAACATGGCTGCATTGAACCTGGTGGCTGGCGATCCTGCCGCATTTAATATGGTATTGTACAATGCGTTAAAACGAGTGGTCAACGAAGAGAACTGGCCATATGCCTATGTCTTTCCTACTGAACAAAACGACCTCAGCTCAACGGCGAGACTCTTACAAGCCATGCAGCGAGGGGAAATTGAAATCCATCGAGCGACTGAATCATTTAATGTGGAAGGTTCTTCTTTCAATGCAGGAAGCCATATAATTAAGCTACGTCAACCCTATGGAGCCTGGGCAAAAACCTTATTAGAAATTCAGAACTACCCTGATTTAAGACAATCTGAAAACGAGGACCCCATGGTGCCTTATGATGTAACTGCAAGCACATTACCAATGATGATGGGCGTTGAGGCAGTAGCCATTCAAAAGGAATTTGTAGTAAAGATGACCCAAATCAAGGATCGCATATTCTTTCCAGGAGAAGTCAAGGGGTCTGGTGAAAATGGCTTTATAATTCTTCCAAACAGTAATGAAGCATATGCGGCCGTAGATGCATTACTTGATGATGGCTCAGAGATCAAGCAGCTCACCAACTCGTCATCCGAAGTGCCTGCTGGAAGCTTTTTTATTAAGCATACCCAGGGTCTGGACACTAAATTGGGTGATTTGAGCGAAAAGTGGAATTTCAAAGCTGTTGCCGCGAATACAGAAAGTTCCGCCATGGACATGATCCCAATTACAAATCCTAAGATTGCAATCTATGAGCCTTGGGGCGGATTGATGGATGCCGGC
>JAJCYL010000607.1 GCA_029262955.1 Cytophagales bacterium
CATCAATCATCAGTACAATTTTAGACAAAATTATTTAATGAAATTCCACGGTGTCATTTTGTTGTTAGCATTGAGTGTATCAGCGCATTCTCAAAAGAAAACACCCTTGGCCATTACAATTGATGACCTCCCGGGGTTGAATGATGTCATCAATCAAAAAATTGTTGACTCGCTTCAGGCTTACAACTGGCCTGCAACTGCTTTTGTCAATGAGACTGGTTTTTATGATGGTGGAGTTCTCGATTCAATGAAATATCAAATCTTGCACTTATGGCTTGCGAATGGTTTTGAATTGGGGAATCATACCTATTCTCATATGAATTATCACACTAATGATACCTCGGATTATTTTGCTGATATCTTGAAAGGTGAGGAATTGACTATTCCACTAAGCGAGCGATACCGAATACCATATCGATATTTCAGACACCCTTATTTAAGAAATGGTGAAAACAAAGAGAAAAAAGAGGCGCTAAGTAAGTTCTTGCAATTAAATGGATATGAAGTTGCTCCAGTGACTATTGACAATGCGGAATGGATCTATGCCGCAGCTTACCAAACAGCTATAGACAGGGGTGACAAACAAATGTCCGATAGTATAGGAAATGCTTATGTCAGGTATATGGTATCAATTAGCAATTATTTTAGAAATCAAGCTAAGGAGTTAGTAGGAAGAGATATTTCGCACATTCAATTGATACATGTTCGGTCACTAAATGCTGATTGGCTCCCGCGGTTGATTACAGCCCTGGAAAAAGAGAACTTTCAAATTTCCTCACTCCAATCAGTCTTAAAAGATCCGGCCTATGAGCTTCAGGATGGATATTTTGGAACTGCTGGAATCAGTTGGATTGAGCGTTGGGCAATGAGTCAAAATATGCCAAAGTCCTTCTATAGCGGAATTCCTAGGTGTGATCAATTTGTTCAAGACTATTCCGGAATTACAGAATAAACAATTTGTAAACATTACATTCGCATTTTGGTTAAGGATTGATGTCTATGAATAAACATACTGCGAAAACGGGCGTCTTATTAGTCAATTTGGGTACACCTGATAGTCCATCAATACCTGATGTGAGGAAATATCTTCGAGAGTTTTTAATGGACAAAAGGGTTATTGACACTTCATTCTTGTCAAGATGGTTGTTGGTGAACCTAATTATTGCGCCATTTAGGGCACCAAAGTCTGCAGCTGAATACCGTAAGTTGTGGCAGGATCGGGGCTCTCCATTGAAATTTTATGGAGAGGATCTTGTGGAGTTGATTCAGAAGTCTCTCGGAAAAAAATATGTGGTTGAACTGGGCATGAGGTATCAAAGCCCCAGTATTGAAAGTGCCTTAAACAAACTCAGGTCTTCTCATGTAGGAGAAGTAGTTGTTATTCCTCTCTTTCCCCAGTATGCCTCCGCCAGTAGTGGTTCAGTTGCAGATAAGGTGATGGAAATAACCAAAGACTGGCAGGTGATTCCTTCAATTCGTTTTGTTAACAATTTCATTGAGGAAGAGCTGTTTGCGGAGGCTTGGGTAGAGATTGCTAATAAGTATATGTCAGTTGAGGATTATGATTACTTCATTTTTAGCTATCATGGATTACCTGAGAGACAAATACTTAAGGCATCGGTGGGAAGTCAATGTGAGTTTGGGGACTGTTGTAACTCCTATCATGAGAAAAACCGGTATTGTTACCGGGCTCAGTGTTTTCTAACTACCCGGTTATTGACCGAAAGGCTCAATATTCCTTCAGAAAAGCATATGACTACATTCCAATCTAGGTTAGGTAAAACACCCTGGATAAGGCCCTATACAGATGAAGTCTTGGTTGAATTGGCGGAAAAAGGTATAAAGAAGGTCTTGGCCTTTTCTCCCGCTTTTGTTGCAGACTGTCTTGAAACCACGGTCGAAGTTGGGGAAACTTTCAAGGAAGAATTTATTGCCGCGGGCGGTGAAAAATGGGATTTGGTTGAAAGTTTAAACACTCATCCCAAATGGGTAGCAGCACTGGAAAAGATAATTGTAAAAAACTCCTGATTACGCCATTTGGGTCTCAGATACAATTTCCTTTAAGCGGTCAACCGCAAAATCAATTTCATCGGCAGTATTGAATTTACTGAATGAAAAGCGAATAGCTCCTCGATTAGGATCCCGATCTAAAGCAGCCAAAACGTGAGAACCAACATTAGACCCACTAGAGCAAGCACTTCCACCTGATGCTGAGACTTTATTAATATCCAGACTGAATAAGAGCATTTCATTCTCCTCTGAAGGAGGGAGACAGACATTAAGAACAGTATAGAGACTTCTCTCCAAGTTTGCTGAATCTCCGTTGAAAGCAACATTAGGAATTTGATCTTTCAATCTTTCAATCATTCTTTTTTTGAGACTTTCAATGTGCCTTTTGTGCTCATCCATCTTTTCATAAGCCAATTCAAATGACTTAGCCAACCCCACAATACCGGCAACATTTTCTGTTCCTCCCCGCATGTTTCTTTCTTGTCCTCCTCCCTGAATGAACGGTTCAATTATATGATCATTTTTCAAATAGAGAAATCCGGTACCCTTTGGTCCGTGAAATTTATGTGCTGCTCCAACAATACAATGGACATGTAATTTTTGAAGATCATGTGCATAATGACCGACAGCTTGTACGGTATCTGAGTGAAATACTGATCCATATTCCTGACACCATTCTCCAATTTTTTCGATGTTATTCAAATTACCAATTTCATTGTTGGCGTGCATGAGACTAACTATCGAATTAGGATGGTCTTTGAGCCAGGATTGAAGATGACTCATATCCACATGGCCTTTTTCGTCAAGATCAACAAAAGTCAACTCAATCTTGCCAGCTTTTTCCAAGGACTCTAACGTATGCAAAACGGCATGATGTTCAATCCTTGAGGTTAACGCATGCCTGATGTTATTTGTCTCTATAGAGCATCTAAGCGCAGTATTATCGGCTTCTGTGCCACCGGAGGTAAAGAAAATCTCCGAAGGGGCAGCATTGAGGTAATCGGCAATTTGTCTCCTCGATCTTTCTACGGCTGCCTTAGCTTGCCGACCATGGGTATGAATTGAGGAAGGATTTCCATAGTTCTCTAAGAAATATGGTTTCATTGCCTCAAATACTTCGGGGTCTACGGCGGTAGTAGCGGCATTGTCCAGGTAAACTCTCATATTGATGGTGTTAGAGAAATGTGATTATTATAGTGCAATATTAAAATAAGCTTCACGCTTTAGAAAAAATAATGCGATTGATTTCGTCCATTACATCAGTCGCCAATTTGTTGGCCAGTTCTTCGGTTTTTGACTCGGAGTATACCCTTATGATGGGTTCTGTATTAGATTTTCTCAAATGTACCCAACCATCTTCAAAGTCGACTTTGACTCCGTCAATATCATTAACCTCTTGATTGGCGTATTTTTCTTTGATGATTTGGAGGAGTTCATCTACATCAATTGCTCCTGTAAGTTCCAATTTATTCTTAGAGATATAATAGGACGGGTAAGAGGTCCTCAAAACGGTCATTGTAGTTTTCCTTTCGGCCAGCAATGTGAGCAAAAGACCTATTCCAATTAAGGCATCGCGACCATAATGCAATTCCGGCAAGATCACACCTCCATTACCCTCTCCACCAATCACTGCACCAATTTCCTTCATTTTGTTGACCACGTTCACTTCTCCTACAGCTGCGGCCTGATATTCAACATCATGTTTCTTACATACATCTCGGAGTGCTCTCGTAGAGGATAAATTCGAAACTGCAGATCCTTTTCTTTTTTCAATCACATAGTCAGCAATAGCGACCAGTGTGTATTCTTCGCCGAATAAGGATCCATCCTCATTCACAAAAGCCAGTCTATCGACATCAGGATCTACGACAATCCCCAGATCATAATCGCCGGACTTTACACAATCAGAGATTTCTGTCAAATTTTCAGGTAATGGCTCCGGATTATGTGGAAATTCGCCATTCGGGTCACAATATAGCTTATGAACTGAGCTGACCCCGAGTTTTTCAAGCAATGGGGGTAATGCAATTCCACCTGTTGAATTGACACAATCAATTACAACCTTAAAATTTGCTCTTTTTATCAATTCAACATCAACTAAATCACATTCAATGATCTTGTCAATATGATAGTTGATATGATCGGCGTTCTTTGTATAACTACCCAGATTATCAACGGAGGCAAATTTAATCTTGTCACTTTCCGCATAAGATAGGATTTCCTGACCGACTTCGGCGGATACGAATTCCCCTTTCTCATTCAATAATTTTAAAGCATTCCACTCTTTTGGATTATGACTTGCCGTAAGGATAATTCCTCCTGAGGCTCGTTCCCTGGTCACCATCATTTCCACAGTTGGTGTTGTTGAAAGGCCCAAATCAATGACATTTATTCCCATTCCTTGGAGCGTGGCCGTAACAAGGTTAGATACCATTTTGCCGCTTACTCTGGCATCTCTACCAACAATTACAACAGGTTTGTCATGATTGTTGTTAATCCATTTTGCATAACCGGAAGTAAACTTAACCACATCACCGGGTGTCAAATTATCACCTGACAGCCCACCGATTGTGCCTCGAATACCAGAAATGGATTTTATTAGTGTCATTGTATAGTTTTAAAGGCCGCAAAGATAGGGGGAAATATTTCATCAGAATCAAGTAAATAGCCGTAAATTGGCAGCTGGTAGCAGAATAATTGGGATGAGGAAACCTATTTTTTTTAGTCTTGCGGCAGTTATAAGTTTCAGTATTTACTACGTTTTGCCCAATATCCATCAAATTGAGCTTAATAGGGAAATGATGAAACTGGCGGCTGCCCGGGCAGATAGTATCGCCATGATCGAACCGACCATGCTTTATGGGTTTAAAATAGATTCATTTGATATTGTGGCAGGTAACATCAAGCAAAACGAGAATCTTTCGGAGATTCTTGTCAATTACAATGTATCTCTTGGTACCATCAATGAGCTGGCAACTAAGTCAAGGGATGTTTTTGATGTACGAAAATTCGCCGTCAACGGAAACTATACAATTGTTTGCGAAAGGGATTCGTTAAAAAGTGCCAGACAATTCATCTATGAGCCAAACAGATTGGAATATATTGTTTACAATTTGGTTGACGGCTCAATTTCTAGGCATGAGAAGGAAATTAGTCTTAAGAGGAGAGTAATTGGTGGTGTAATTGACAATTCATTGTATGAAACACTGGAGGCCACAGGATTTGGCCCGCTACTGACCAATGTATTGGTAGATATTTTCGCATGGCAAGTTGATTTCTTCAGGATTCAGAAGGGAGATCGCTTCAAAGTTATTCTTGATGAGCAGGTAATCGACGGCGAAATGGTTGGAATTGAGCGAGTTGTGGCAGCCTATTTTGAACATTATGAGGTGCCCTATTATGCCATTTATTTTGACCAGGGTACTGGTAACGATTACTTTGATGAAAACGCGAATAGCCTGAGAAAAGCTTTTTTAAAAGCACCTCTTAATTACTATAGAATAAGCTCCAGATACTCATTGAAGAGGTTTCATCCAGTTTTGAAAACCTATAAAGCCCATTTAGGTACCGACTATGTAGCCGATACAGGAACACCAATCAGGACTGTTGGTGATGGTGTAATAACTGAAGCAACTTACAAGAAAAACAATGGCAACTATGTTAAGGTGAGGCATAATAGTAATTATTCAACCCAATACCTTCACATGTCCAAAATTGCCAGTGGAATTCGACCTGGAGTCAAAGTCAATCAAGGGCAAACGATTGGTTATGTGGGTAGTACTGGTCTGGCTTCCGGACCCCATCTCTGTTTCAGGTTTTGGAAAAATGGAAGGCAGGTAAACCCGGTAAGTATAGAATTGCCTCCTTCGGAACCAATTAAGGAAGGTTACCAGCTTAATTATTTCGCATTAAGGGATGAGATGGTAACAA
>JAJCYL010000608.1 GCA_029262955.1 Cytophagales bacterium
ACATATGTTAATATCCACTGCGATTGAAGGGGCGCACCTTCAACGCTATTTTGCTGAACATTTACCCCGGCTGACTGACATTGTGCCTAATGAAGATGCTATTACCCAATTCTACAAAGAAATGATTTTCAAGGCCATTGATGTGAGCAAATGATCAACAGGATAGCCCATATGATGAGATTCTCCAATTGTACTTCTATGCAAGTCGGCGCACTCTTGTTTGCCTTCTTCATCTTGTCTAATAACTTCATTCCACATGTTGAGGATCACTATTTGGATCCCATCGAAATCTCTGAAATGGGTCTTGTATCCACGGAAAGTGAAAATGAAGAAAGTGAGGACGACTACTACCTGCATATCTTCTATCAATTAAGGCTTAAGATTTCCTACAGGTTGTGGGTGGATAAAGAAAAATTCACTAAAGCACCCAATTCACATTTCGTTATTCTAACTCCTCCTCCGGAAGCTAGTAGCTTCAGTCCCACCGGTTAGGTGTCTTTTCAAAAAGTTCTCTTACCAGGAATCTAACACACACCTGCAAACAGGAGTATTGTCACTAACCCCGGCCTTATGCACGCTACCCGTAAATGGATTGACCGCTGAATGGCGTAAGAATAACCTCTAACAAAAGCGAAGTAAATGAGCAATACAAGATCTCATATTTTTAAATTCACCTGTTTAAGTTTCACACTAACTCTACAGTGTTTACAGGTTAGCGCGCAACAGGATAAAACAGGTAACTGGCTGATGTACTTCGGTATGAACCGGGTGACTGACCGGCTCAGTATTCACTCTGAAATACAATATCGCAATCATACCATTGCACCCACAAACATTGAGCAGTTGTTGTTGCGAACCGGGTTGAACTATCATGTATCAGAGAAGGCATTTATCTCCGCTGGTTACGCTCATATTGGCAGTCATGAATTTGAAAGTGAGCAATCCGGACCCGAAATCGAAGAGCACCGTTTATGGGAGCAACTCATTCTGGTCAACCAGGTCAATAAGTTCAAACTCGAGCACCGCTTCCGGGTTGAACAGCGTTGGCAAAACAAAGCGTACGGCAATAGGTTTCGCTACCGCTTGATGGCATTCTTCCCTCTGAACAAACAGAAAATTGAAAAAGGAACGGTGTTTATCGGCGCATACGATGAGCTCTTTGTCAAAGGAGAGAACAAACTTTTCGACCGCAATCGCCTTTATGGGTCGCTGGGTTATCAGTTTAAAAAAAGTACCGGGGTGCAGGTTGGGATGCTTCATCAGCAAGTAAGGGGATTTGGGAAATTTTACTTTCAGATGGCGCTGACAATTAACCCGGATTTCAGGAATAACTAAATCAACAGTCATGATACAACTGCACATAATTACCAGCAAGATTAAACAGGTAAAAGAAATAGCCACAATGTTGATTGATGAAAAGTTGATTACAGACGTGACCGTACTTGATTCATTGACCAGTTATGAAGGAGGAAACGGTCGTGTACAAACCACAAAAAACAACCTGTTGATGGGCAGAACTAAAGCCATGTTGTTCACCTCAATCGAAAAATTACTGAAAGCCAAATACGGCGATGATGTGCCCGTGATTTACGGGATGCCAATTATAAACATGGATCTCAGTCATTTAGAAAGGCTTAAAAAAACGGTGAAGGAGGTATGAGCCAGTGATCGACAACAATTTATTTTCGATTTCTTCATCATTCAAAAGAACTATTTAACATTATTTAAAAATAAAGATGAGAACACATACAAAAGAAACACAGATGTCGCTAACTCCTCAGTTAGCTCTTGAAATTCTAAAAGAAGGTAATGATAGGTTTGTTAAAAATCTTAAAGCGAACCGCAACCTGCTTCAACAGGTAAATGAAACCAAAGAAGGTCAGTTTCCTTTTGCCGTAATACTGAGTTGCATAGACTCCAGGGCACCGGCTGAACTTATTTTTGACCAGGGACTAGGCGATATTTTTAGCATTCGTATAGCGGGTAATTTTATTAACCAAGACATCTTAGGTAGCATGGAGTTCGCGTGCAAAGTAGCCGGTTCAAAACTCGTTATAGTCTTAGGACACAGTAGTTGCGGTGCTGTCAAAGGAGCATGCGACAAGGTGCAATTAGGCAACTTAACCAGGATGTTGGATAATATCACACCAGCAGTTGAAGCTGTTCATGAGACCGGTGACAGGTCATCAAAAAACAGTGATTTTGTACAAAAAGTCTCGGATAAAAATGTGGAAATAGCCATGCAGAAAGTTTTGGAAAACAGCCCTGTACTCAAAGAGATGATAGATTCCGGGGATATAAATCTGGTTGGGGGCATGTATTCAGTTGAAACTGGTAAAGTAACGTTCCAGTAAAAAATTTTGAGCTCAATATCAAGAAACTATGATCATATATGATTCCAAAAAGTGGGATTTACTATTCTTTATAAGTCTCTTCAAGACCTTTAAGTATAGTTATAATATGAGGCAGCTGGCCAGGCTCATATTATACACCAGTATCTATACTGCACTGGCCACCTTTGTAAAAGTGAATTATCTGAAAGATGCTTATCAAATCGATATTGCGTTTTTCTCGCTGATCGGGGTTATTCTCTCATTGTTCCTGGTGTTCAGACTCAATTCCGGTTATGTAAGATGGTGGCAAGGACGGGAAGCCTGGGGCCAATTAGTTAATGATGCCAGAAATTTGGCTCTACAAATAGATACTGCCCTATCTCCGGATGATTCGAAAAGGAGGAAATATTTCGGCAGGCACATCTCTAATTTTTGTGCTTCCCTGGTTTGGCACTTAAGAGATGATATGAATTCTGCTCACTACATCCTGGAACCGGATGAGCCACTTGAAGCAATTACTTCGCTGAATCACCAACCAAACAAATTCGCTTCCTATCTGTACAAAGAGGTTGATTCAATGCATAAAAACAGTTGGATTAGCGATTTTGATAAGCTACAGGCCAAATATTTGATTCAGGGATTTATTGATGTGCTCGGAATCTGTGAGAGAATCAAAAAGACACCTATTCCTTTTTCTCATAGTGCTTATATAAAAATATTTATTCTCATCTACATTACCGTACTTCCATTTGGGCTGGCCGATATGTTTGGATATTTGACTATCCCAGCTGTGAGTGTGTTGGCTTTTGCCATGATGGGCATCGAAGTGATATCCGAGGAGATTGAAAACCCCTTTGGGATCGATGCCAATGACTTACCAACTGGTGTGTTAGCGGACACTATTCGAGGTGATGTTTATGAAATTTTGGATGTTGAAAGTGAAATGGGATACACCGTACGCCGGCATATCATCAGAAAAGAGGCTGAAATATTTCATTGATATTGAACGTACTTCCATTGGAAATAAGAAGTGAAGGCTTAGGCCTTGGTAAATTGTTAAAACGACTATATGGAATCTACTGACTTTCTCCCGTTATTCATCATTTTCATCATCGCGTGGATGGTCCCTTTACTTTTATCCTGGCTTGAAATAACTAAAGTACCTACAGTTATAGCAGAAATCACTTTGGGGGTGATCGTGGGACCCTACGTCCTGGGTTTTGTGGAGACATCGGTATACCTTGATTTCCTGGCCGAAATGGGCTTCCTTTTTCTGATTTTTTTAGCTGGCGTTGAAATTGATGTAAATAAAATCATAACTTCTTTACCGCGGGGTCGGATCAAATTCATAGATCTCATCAGCAATTCATTCTTGCTTGCGGTTTTTATCTATTTCGGTTCTTTGGTGTTATCATTTCCTTTTGCCTGGATGATGGGCCAATTAATGGATATTGATGTCATCTTCTTCACCTTGCTTCTGCCAACAGTTGCGCTCAGCATCATAGTGCCCATCCTGAAATCCGACGGTGAATTGACAGGTAAGTACGGTCAGGTGCTGCTGATTGAGGGGGCAATCGCCACCATCATGAGCATCATACTCATTTCTATATACGCAGGTTATCTACGGAATGGGCTCAAGGTGGAATTACTTCTTTTCACGCTCATCTTCGCGGCATTTACGGCGACTTACATAATTGGCAAACGTTTGATCAGCGTCATGACTTTCCAGAAATTGCTCTACAGGTTGGAGCATGCCGCTAGTCAGATCAAGGTCAGAGGAACGATAGCGTTGCTTTTACTTTTTGTCATTATAGCCATCCTTATTGATACCGAGCCAGTTATGGGGGCCTTTTTTAGTGGAACACTGTTGAGCCTTTTTATCAGCAAGGAGCGCTCGGCACTTCTTTTCAAACTGGATGGTATGAGTTACGGATTTTTTATTCCCATATTCTTTATCATGGTAGGTGTAAACCTGGATCTTTCGGCTTTGACCCAGTTTGGAGAATCTATTCCATTTATTTTGACGCTGTTTATCGGGTTTTTTCTGACGCAGGTGATCCCGGCAATTGTCATGTCCAGGGTCTTCGGTCTAAAAAAGGCATTGGCTGGGGGTGCATTGCTGACCGCCAGGCTTGGACTTAGTATTGCTACTGCCCAGATTGGCCTTTCATTGGATATCATAGGCACAGCTGAAAATGCAGGCATTGTAACGACATCCATATTGGCCAGTTTACTATCTCCATTGATCTACAAGGCTATGAGCAGTGACGGTGAACTGATCCATTATGTCTACATCCTGGGAGGGAGCCGTGCCAGTCTGTACCTCTCAGAGCGATTGAAAATGCACGGAGTTTCCTTTGTCACACTAATTGAAGAAAGGCGTATCATACCCGAGTTTGACGAAAAATCGATTCAGTTCCAATTAGTTGATACACTGGATACAAGCACTCTGGACGGACTGGATCTTCACACTTCTGACCACGTGATCGTAATCACTGGTTCACGTTCACTCAACCAATTACTAACAAAGTACATTACAAATAATCTGAACCATGAAAGAGTGATTACACAGAAAGACCTCACACGCAAAGATGAGATAAATCCCAGGTCTGCCTTGAAATTTGTAGACAAAGATAAAGTGATTGCCCACTACATCGAAGACATGATCATGCGACCGGATGCTGTAAATACCCTGTCAGAAAGTTTCGGTTCATATAGGGTGGAGGAGATTACGATAACCAGGAAAGATGTCCATCGCAAACTAGTGAAGGATATCGCGTTTCCACCTTCCGGCTCTCTAGTCATACAGCGCAGGAATGATGAGATCTTTATACCCCACGGAGATACACATTTGCTGATGGGGGACGTGATCACCGTGATTGGCAATGCCTCGGCACTGGTAGAATTCAGGAAGATACTAGAACATGGATGATAGGTACAGATAGCTCGGTTGTGGCGGTATCTTGAACTACTTATTAATTATAAAGTCCAATTTCTTAACCGAAACAGCTTCACAGCCCCCTTTGGCACTCACATTCTATGCCCATCTGGT
>JAJCYL010000609.1 GCA_029262955.1 Cytophagales bacterium
AGAATACACCATGATAAACTTCCTCTGACTCTACGAATTGCTCTCGTTTAAATTCCTCAACTGACAGGAAATAATAATCTTTCCCATTAATTTCAGTGCTCCTTGGCGCCCGGGTAGTAGCGGATATAGAGAATTGAAGATTTGGGAAAACATCAATAAGGTGATGTACAATCGTTGTTTTCCCCGAACCGGAGGGAGCGCTAAAGATTATAGCCTTTCCTTGCATTTAATCAATTTCCGCAATTTTAACCTTTATTGTGTTAATGAGGTCAAGCGGAACTTTTTTATTCTCTAGTCGAGTCTTTAAAGCAGTTCTAATCTCTTTTTCAATGTTGAAATTTTCAAGGCATTGCATACACATCTCAAGGTGTTCTGTCAGGTAATTCTCCTGCTCTGCAGGAGCCTCATTGTCCAGAACCAGATGTATCAACTCGAGGCATTTTTCAACCTCAGGACAATTAGTATTTTGCATTTGAATGTAGGTTTAGTAGGTATTAAGTAATAGCAAAATGTCAATTCATGGTTTATTGTTCTGGTCTTTATAGCCCATACTCAGGGCGTATTTGTTTAGTCTTTCTTTCAATAAATTTCTAGCTCTATGCAATCTCGACCTAATGGTACCGATTGGAATGTCTAAAATTTTAGCCATTTCCTCATAGGTGAAATCTTCGAGATCACAAAGAATAATTACTGTTCTAAAATCGACAGCTAGTGAATTTAATGCCGTAGTAACCTCATCACCAATCATGTGCTGAAGGCTATCTACTCTAAGGTCAGTAGTAATAGTTTCATCAACTTCGTCCGAATTGTAGTAAGTTTCAACCTCCTGGTAATCTACTTTGGTAGGTTCTTTACTCCTCTTCCGAAACTCATTAATAAAACTGTTCTTCAGAATTCTGAACAACCATGCTTTCGCATTAGTTCCCTGTTGAAAAGAGTTAATGAAACGATACGCTTTCAGGTATGTTTCCTGTACCAGATCCTTCGCATCGTCTTCGTCAAAACTTAAGCGGTAGGCAAAATTGTACATGGAGGTAATATGAGGCAGGAACTCGTTATTAAACAAGCGGTCTTTCTCAGCCGAACTGTAGTTATTATTCTTTGCTAAGCTCTCCTCATTTTCTTCCCCAGACCTCAATTCCTGGTCTTCTTCCATGGATGTTTTGGTTTGTCATTTCAGTTCTATAAAGATCTGAGTAGTTTGAAAAAAGAGGGTTGAGACATTCCCCAACCCTTATTCATGAATGCTTAATATCTGTAATATTCAGGTTTGAATGGCCCCTCAACTTTCACACCGATGTAGTCGGCCTGATCCTTTGTTAAATTATCCAATACTACACCAATCTTGGCTAAATGCAACCTGGCTACCTCTTCATCAAGATGCTTAGGAAGCATATAAACCTGATTTTCGTAATTGTCAGTATTAATCCAAAGTTCCAATTGAGCCAATACCTGGTTGGTAAACGAATTTGACATTACAAAAGATGGGTGCCCTGTGGCACATCCGAGATTTACCAATCTCCCTTCAGCCAAAATTATGATTTCATTTCCATCAACATTATAGAGGTCAACTTGCGGCTTTATCTCCTCTTTGGTGTTGCCATAGTTATCATTTAACCATGCCATATCAATTTCATTGTCGAAATGACCAATGTTACAAACAACAGCTTTGTCTTTTAGTGATTTGAAATGCTCTGCTTTGATGATGTCTTTGTTTCCGGTTGCAGTGACAACAATGTCTACTTCTTTAACGGCATCAATCATTTTCTTGACCTCATAACCATCCATAGCAGCTTGTAATGCACAGATGGGATCAATCTCACTCACAATTACTCGCATTCCAGCACTTCTCAATGAAAGAGCTGATCCTTTACCAACATCACCATATCCAGCAACCGCTGCAACCTTTCCGGCCAACATTAAGTCCGTGGCTCTTCTAATTGCATCCACTAAAGATTCACGACATCCGTATTTGTTGTCAAACTTCGACTTAGTTACTGAGTCGTTTACATTGATTGCAGGCATTGGCAAGGTGCCTTCCTGCACTCGCTCGTACAATCTGTGTACGCCCGTAGTTGTCTCCTCTGAAACGCCTTTAATATTATGGATCAATTCCGGGTATTTATCCAAAACCATATTAGTCAAATCACCTCCGTCATCAAGGATCATATTCAATGGTTTTCTATCCTCACCAAAAAATAAGGTCTGCTCTATTGCCCAATCAAATTCCTCAGCACTCATTCCCTTCCACGCATAAACTGCGATTCCTTTAGCAGCGATAGCCGCGGCCGCATGGTCCTGAGTTGAGAAAATATTACATGATGACCAGGTCACTTCCGCTCCCAAATCGATCAAGGTTTCGATTAGCACGGCCGTTTGGATGGTCATATGAAGACAACCAGCAATTCTGGCACCTTTTAAAGGCTTTTCTGCTCCATACTTCTCACGAAGTGACATTAATCCTGGCATTTCTGCTTCCGCAAGTCGTATCTCTTTTCTGCCCCAATCGGCTAAAGAAATGTCCTTAACTTTGTATTTAAGATAAGTTTCAGTCATTTTGAATTATTGATTACAAGTATCTGTTTTAAAACGAAGTGCAAAGGTATTTGTTTTTAGCAATTTGATAAACCTACAGGTAAATTATATAAAAAGCGAAGGTGGAAGAACTTAAGGAAAATAAGAAGGCAATTGCGTCTGGCAAAAGGATTGACAGCTCAAAACCCAGCTTGCTAAGAAGGTTATTCGCGTTGCCTATTCTGTTTTATCAATATAGTATTTCTCCATTGATTCCTCCTTCCTGCCGGTATCAACCAACCTGTTCAGAATATGCCAAACAGGCTATTTTCAAATATGGAATATTTAAGGGCTTCTGGCTTGGGCTAAAAAGATTTAGCCGCTGCCATCCGTGGGGTGGAACGGGTTATGACCCTGTTCCTTAAATAAGTTTTAACTGAGCTTAGCTAAAACTTCTTTAATTCTCTTCATAGCCTCTTTTAATTCCTTATCAGAAGCGGCATAAGATATTCTAATGCAGTCTGGTGCGCCAAAAGCGTCGCCAGTTACCACCGAAACTTTCGCTTCATTCAGAATATACAAGGACATATCGTTGGCATTATTAATCGTCATTGTGCCATTACTCTTACCAAAGAAGTTACTGATATCGGGAAAAATGTAAAAAGCTCCCGAAGGAACATATGTTTTCATCCCAGGAATTTCATCTAACAGACCCAATACAAGGTCACGACGTCGAAGATATTCAGCAGTCATATCTCTGGTAGGGCCAAGGTCAGCCTTCAAAGCTGCCAATGCCGCTCTTTGAGCAATGGAATTAGCGCCAGATGTTATTTGGCCTTGCACTTTTTCGCAAGCTTTGGCGATGGCAACAGGAGCAGAAATATATCCAATTCGCCATCCAGTCATGGCAAAACCCTTAGAGAACCCGTTCACAGTAATTGTCCGATCCTCAACTTCCGGAAATGAGCCAATGCTCACATGGCCTCCCGAAAAATTAATGTGTTCGTAAATCTCATCGGAGATAATCAGGACGTTCGGATGTTTCTCCATGACTTTAACAATTCCAGCAATCTCATCTTTGGTGAAGACTGAACCGGTTGGATTGCTTGGTGAGGAGAAGAGTATGGCCTTTGTTTTATCTGTAATAACTGCGTCCAAATCTTGTGCCGTCACTTTGAAATCATTCTCGATGGTGCCGACAGCAAAGACTGGCTTTGCTCCTGCAAATAATGCCACGTCCCTATAACTTACCCAATAGGGTGTGATGATGACAATTTCATCACCTGGGTTTGATATAGAAATAATTACGTTCGCTATAGACTGCTTTGCTCCCGTTGAGACAACGATATTTTCGGCTTTTGATTTTATCCCATTCTCGGTTCTAAGTTTTTCAGCTATGCCCTCTCTCAAATCCATGTAGCCGGGTACTGGTGGATAACCGAAGTATTTCCCTTCATCAATGGCAGCCTTGGCAGCTTCCTGAATGTGTTTGGGTGTTTTGAAATCAGGTTCTCCAATGCTCAAACTGATGATGTCAATACCTTCAGCTTTCATTTCCCTGGCTTTTCTTGCCATGGCCAGTGTAGCTGATTCAGCCATATTAATAATTCGGTCAGCCAGGATAGAATTAAAATCTGTCATAGGTGTGATTTTGATGGCGAAAATAATCAATATGTCACAGGTCTCCTATGAGATTACTGGCATAAACATGAGTGGACCATTACGTTTGAGAAACTTTCAATAAAAGGTTCCGGAATTCGGAATTTTTAAATATTCGTGCAGGACAATTGGTCAATCTGGCATCCTTATCCTTCGTATAGCTGTTGGAATAAGTATGCGAGAAGACCCCAAAGAGTCTGAGGCTTCATTGACATATAAAAATTTACCATCAGGGCTAAAATCCAGATCATTTGGCAGTGAAAAAGTAGCTTCAAGTCTTGATCCGTTCTTTCTACCTCGTGTTCCTGTACCTGCAAATAGTTCTAAATCTCCGGTCATTGAGACTTTGTAGATTTGGTTAGCAGCTCTCCCCACCACATACAAATAACCACTTCGATAAACCAAGTGTCCATTGTTATTTCCCGGAATAGTAGCAAATACAGATGGAGTACCATCCGGCTCTATTTTTATAACATCGCCATTGTAGAAATTAGCAGTGTAGAAATTTCCTCCTTCGTCTTTTGTAATTCCATTTGGGCATTTGAAAATATCTCCCTCACTAAATCTGATATTTTCACCAGTTTTGGTGATTTTTCTTAGTGTGCTATTTCCACAATTACATACAATCAAATCACCATTCAGATCGAAGGCTAAACCAACCGGAGCAACCAGGCTATCCTTTACGAAATCAGAAATCTCACCTAGTTTGGTTCTCTTCGTAACAGAGCTCCCTCGGATGTTGGATTGATAGAAATTGCCGTCAGCATCGAACTCACTACCCGAAGCGCCAAGTAAGCTATCCATATATACAGAAACCTGCCCGTCAGGGGTGATTTTAAAAACCTTACTTACAACCTTAAAGTCTGGATTAATTTGACCCAAAAAAGGCCCGAAGTCAGAAGAATATATATTTCCCTCGGCATCAACTGAAACACCTCCTGTTCCTCCATATAAATCATCTACCAGGGTTTCAACTTCTTTCTCGTCAGAAACAGAACTCTTGTTACCTTGCGAAGAACATGCAGTAACAAGAGCAATAATTGCCAGGTGAAGAACAAACTGCTTTGAGATGCGATTCATATTCTTTAATTTTTAATTCTTTCGAAAAAGTATGGTATCGAGGCCAATTGCGATAGTCCAGACATTGAAATGGTGGGGTACCAAAGATTCAGATGAG
>JAJCYL010000610.1 GCA_029262955.1 Cytophagales bacterium
ATAGCAGTATTCGCTGATTTCTTAGCTAACGATCGGCCAATTTTACTGGTTGCCGATGAAGGCGAAATCAGTTTTTTTTCATTACCTGACAGAAACACTTTGTATTCTTCACAGATATATGCACCAATTAAATTTAGAGGAGGTTTAGACCTAAGAAATACCATGATAAAACCGTTTGAAAATACGGCTCATCTTTTAGGCACGGATCATTTGGGTCGTGATATTTTAGCCGGGGTGATTCATGGTGGACGTACTTCTTTGGGGATTAGTTTGGTCGCAATTGCTGTTGCTGCTATGATTGGAATATTATTGGGTGGTTCTGCAGGTTTTCTGGGAGATTCTGGGTTAAGCTTAACCCTGGATAAATTGATTTTTGGGGCAATAATTCTCTTTTGCGTATACTATTTTCTTTTTGCGCTTGATGGACGCCTATTTCCCTTCCTGTTTTCACTTGCCATTACGGGCGTTATTTACAAGTTTGTTGCCACCGGTTTGAATAAGAAGTATTATGCTATACCTATTGATTTATTTACCCTGAAGTTCATAGAAATATTTTCTGCAATCCCTATCTATTTTTTAATTCTGGCCTTGGTTGCATTTATTGAACCGAATTGGTTGTTGTTTGCATTGTTAATAGGTGTGACGTCCTGGGTGAATATTGCCAGATTAACCCGTGGAGAAATGATCAAAATCCGATCTTCTGGCTATATCGAATCAGCTGTCGCTCTGGGATTTAGCAAAACCCGAATCTTTATCCGACATGCTATTCCAAATTCACTAGGGCCATTACCATACGCTGTCACATTTGGTATTGCTAGTATCATTGCGGTAGAATCGACACTGTCTTTTTTTGGGGTAGGACTTCCAGCTGATAGTTTGAGCTGGGGGAACTTCCTTTCTGGATTTAAAAGTAATAATTCAGCTTGGTGGGTGGCTTTGTTCCCAGGTTTGATGATATTTTTCACTATCCTGAGTCTTCATATTACCGGGAGGTGGTTAGATTCAAAATTCAACCCTCGTGGGTGACAGATTACTTAGACATTGTAATCATTTGACTCTTATGCAATTCTAGGGCGCTATCCAGAAATTCAACAAAGTTAGATACAGTTAGGTCATAGGCTATTGGGTCAACTAACAAATTCTCGTTTTGATCAAGAATGACGTAGTAGGGTTGAGCATTATTATTGAACCTGGTTATCTGGAAGTCGGCATTTTGTTTGCCAATTGTCTTTTTTGTCTTTCCATCATACACAGAATCGTACCACTCACTTTCAGGCAGAGAAGTTTTCTCGTCGACATATAATGCGACCATTACAAAGTCATTCTTTAGCCTTCTGAGCACTTCAGGTTCTGACCATACCCTGGCTTCCATTTCACGGCAGTTGACGCATCCATGACCAGTGAAATCTATAAAAACAGGTTTGTTCTGTTCTCTGGCACAATTAATGGCCTGTTCGTAATCAAAGTAACCCTGGATGCCATGAGGGAAGTGTAGAAGATCTGCGTATTTGGGGGTATCACATAATTGGTTTTCTTCGGAAGAATAACTTTGTGCATTTTGAACATTGAAATCATGGGTGGCTAGTGGCGGTAAATACCCTGCCAAAGATTTCAATGGGGCACCAAACATTCCGGGAATGAGGTAAACTACGAAAGTGAAAGTGACAATTGCCATGAGGAACCTCGGTACGCCAATTACCGACATTTCATCATCATTCGGTAGCCGTATTTTACCTAAAAGATAAAATCCCATTAACGTGAAAATGACTATCCATATGGATAGATAAATTTCACGATCCAATATTCCCCAATGGTAAGCTTGATCAGCTACGCTAAGAAATTTGAATGCGAAGGCTAGTTCAATAAACCCTAACACCACTTTTACCGAATTTAACCAGCCACCGGATTTTGGTAAGTTATTTAGCCATCCAGGGAAAATTGCGAATAGGGTGAAAGGTATCGCAAAAGCCATGGCGAATGCCAGCATTCCAAGGATTGGTTTAAGTATTAATCCTCCGGCCGATTCTACCAAAATACTACCAACTATAGGGCCAGTGCATGAAAAAGATACCAGTACCAGCGTAAATGCCATAAAAAAGACACCTATTAATCCTCCTTTATCGGATTGGCGGTCCATGCTGTTTACAAAGTTGTGGGGTAGAGTGATTTCAAATAATCCAAAAAACGAAAGGGCAAAAATCACAAAGACAAGGAAGAATATGATATTTGGAAGCCAACCAGTGGCTAGATCATTAGCTATTTCTGGTCCCATAAATGGAGCAAGAACCGACCCTACAAGTGTGTAAATTAATATAATGCTAAATCCATAAAACAAAGCTTTCCCTTTTCCTCCTTGTTTACCGGTAAAAAAAGTAACGGTCATTGGGATCATCGGAAAGACACAGGGGGTCAATAATGCGGCCAGTCCCGCCAGAAAAGCAACGATCATAAAACTCAAAAGAGAATATGGATCGTTAACGTCACGCTGCATTAAAACCGAAGATTTGGCATTTGATGCGTCATTATTAGGGGAATCTTCGATTATTTCAATGCCCAAATCGGCATTGCTAATGTCGTTTCCGGGAGCCTGATCAAAGGTTTTTAATGAATTAAGACCTCCAGTGGATTCGGAAGTTATTGCTGGTAGTCCAAATGTAAATTCGTCATCGAAGGGAATACATTTCCCATCTATGTCTGAACAAACCTGGTACATATAGGATCCGGATACAGAATAAGATTCAGACAAAACTTTGATGGTCTGCCGGAATTCGCCTTTTTCTTTGAAGTAGGTATAGTTTCCCTCCCAGATCTCGTCGTAACTTTCTTTTGCTCCAATTGGACGGATGCCTCCTACAAGTTCATAGGTATCATTAGGTGCAAAAGTGAACTCTGTGACAAGAGGTCCAAGCTCGGGGTCGAAATCTGAGGAATAGAGATACCAGTCTTGATCTATTTTAGCATAAAAGATCAGATCAATTTCATCACCAATTTTTGGATTGGTTTCAGAAACATCGTAAGACCATTTGGAAGGTTCAAGTATTTGGGAAACACCTGGCAGATAAATCCCAAGACTAAAAATGATTGCAAGTAGGTATCTAACTAACATATTCAATTCTCATTGCTAACATAACGAAGTGACCTTCAATTAGTTCATTTCTATAGATCGTTTTATGCTACTATTCTACTTTTATACAAATTCTTAACCTTATCAGGATTAAACTTCTTCCTGGCGACATATAAGTCATAGCTTCTTTGCATTCCTAGCCAAAGATCTGGAGTCGTGTCAAACGCTTTGGATAGTCTTATTGCCATTTCGGGGCTTACCGAAGAACGCCCATTGATTATTGCTGAAATCATTGGACGTGTAACACCAAGGGATTCAGCTAATTGTCCTACTTTAAGATCAAGTGGTCCCAGGTAATCATATTTAATTATTTCTCCAGGGTGTGAAGGTCGCATCATCATTTCCATATCAGTGATAATCTATAATTTTTACTTCAAAGTGCATTCCCTTGATTCCAAATAAAGACAATGCGCCAATTATTCTTTACAGTTACTCCCCAATGACCTTTCAGGTCACCTTTAAGAGGATGCAATCCTAAACCAGGTGCATTCATATCTTTAATCTCCTTTGCTCTATGAAGTCTTGATAAAATTCGTCTCACCTTTTTCAAAGAACAACCTAAGAGGTTTACTCCGATATATTCATTCTCTTCCAACTCAACGACAACGTTCTGTTGATTATGAATCATAAATCAATCCTTTTATGCTACTGGTTGTTTTCAACCATTCCCTTGAAAGTTCTAAATTTGGCCGAGGCTGTATGCATATCAATTTTAACTTCGTATAGCTGATCCTTAATGTTTTTTGAGATCGAATTTTCGAGATACAAATTGTCCAATTTGGTTACAAGGCTCATAAAATCAGACTCGTAATCAATAATCCTTTTTAATAAATCTTGACCATATTCAATCCTTTTTAGAGGCCATCAGTAGTTGGTACCATTGGTTTGATTTTCCTCAACACATCCTGTTTTTCAACTCGCGTTTTTCTGATTTCATACTTGCTTTGTAAGTTCATCCATACTTCGGCAGAAGTACCAAAGAACTTTGATAGTCTAGTGGCCATGTCAGCGGTGATAGCAGTATTACCTTTAATTATTTGACTTATTCTAGTCTGCTGCACTCCAATTTCTTTAGACAGCTTATAAGCTGTTATATTCATTGGTTTGAGAAAATCCTTTTCAAGAATTTCTCCTGGGTGAATATTCATTATTTTCTCCATTTTTCTATTATTAGTGATAATCTGTAATTTTCACATCGTAAGCATTTCCATCATTCCAAATGAAAATGATACGCCACTTCATGTTAATACTTATCGAATGATAACCCTTTAGATCATCTTTCAAAGGATGCAACCTATTTGAAGGGGGTATTCTTAAATCATCTAAATTAAGAGCTGAATCCAAATAGTCTAGTCGCCTCATTGCAATTCTCCTTATTTTCACATCCCACAATTTCGAATACTGGCCCAAGCTGACCTTTTTGGTCTCCTTGCAACTGAAACTTAATATCATTAGTGTAATAATATACTATAAATATAGTATATTATTACACTACTATTTATTCAACTTTTTGTTTCAGCATTTTCACTAGCCCATTCCATATACCTGTAATAATTTCGTTTACTAAGCCCTAACTCTTTGATTATTTCATTAACCGAATGCTCCCCTTGCTGTTTAAGAGCAAAAGCAGCCCATGCCTTGTTTCTAGCTTTTTGTGTAAGACCAGAAGGTCGTCTAGGAAGTTTGCCGTTTTTCTTCGCTTCGGCTAATCCTGCTTTCGTCCGTTCACTAATTAACTCTCTTTCGAATTCTGCGAATGTGGCAAATAGATTAAACATTAAACGGCCTTGAGCAGTAGTAGTATCTATGTGGTCTTTGATACTTATGAATTCAACATCCATATCCTTGAAGCTTGAGACCAGGTTTATTAAATCCTTCAGTGATCTTCCAAGTCGATCCAGTTTCCACACAACCACCATATCATTCTTTCTCAGTTTGGTTAGCAGCTTATCTAGTTCTGGACGGTTTTTAACAGCGCTTACTTTCTCCTCAAATATGAGTTCACAACCAAACTCTTTCAATGCTGATATTTGTAAGTATAGGTTTGATCTTGTGTTGATACTCTGGCGTAACCTATTTTCTTTTAGTGCTAAAAAAGCGTAATTAATGAGAATAATTTATGCTACCAATTTACGCCACTAAGTAGAATAGCTACAATCCTATCAAATAAGTGTACTCTCATTTAGATCCCGCCATTTCAGCAAAGTGCTTATGAAATCCTATCAAAGTTTCAATTCCCTTATAGTAATTGTAGATTCCAAAGTTTTCATTTGGAGAATGGATATTATCCGAATCAAGGCCCACACCAAGTAAGATGGAATCGAGTTCGAGTACATCTTGAAAGAGGGCAACGATAGGAATGCTTCCACCTTCTTTGGTCGGAATTGGTTCCTTGCCCCAGGCTTCTTCCATCGCTTTGGATGCTGCCTGATAACCAATCGACGATGTTGACAGCATGGCAGGCTCTCCGCCGTGATGGGGTGTGACTTTAACTTTGACTGTTTTGGGAGCTATTTTTTGAAAGTGCTGGCTAAATAGTTCACTTATTTTACTGCTGTTTTGACCCGGAACCAGTCGCATAGATATTTTGGCACTAGCTTTTGATGGGAGAACTGTCTTGGCTCCTTCGCCAGTATACCCTCCCCAAATGCCGTTGACATCCAATGTCGGTCGAATTCCGGTTCTTTCTAAAGTGGTATATCCTTTCTCTCCAAAAATTTCATCAATCCCGAGATCACTCTTGTATTCGTTTAAATCAAAAGGAGCCTCATTTAATTTTCTTCGGTCTTCATCACTCAACTCAAAGACATTGTCATAAAAACCGGGGATGGTAATGCGCCCATCGGCATCTTTTAATGAGGTGATCATTTCGCAGAGCACGTTCAATGGGTTTTCTACAGCGCCACCATAAACTCCCGAATGTAGGTCTCGATTTGGCCCGGTCACCTCCACTTCCATATAAGAAAGCCCTCTTAGACCTACTGTTATAGAAGGATTCTCATTGGATATAATACTGGTATCAGAGATAAGGATAATATCTCCTTTCAATCGCTCTTTATTTTCCCTGACAAAGAGTTCCAGGTTATCGGAACCAACTTCCTCCTCTCCCTCAATCATAAATTTGATATTGCAGGGTAATGAATTGGTTTCAACTAATGACTCGAATGCTTTGATGTGCATATACATTTGACCTTTATCATCGCAAGCACCTCGTGCATATATTTTTTCATTCTTAATCACCGGTTCAAAAGGAGGAGAATCCCATAAGTCCAGAGGATCAGGTGGCTGGACATCGTAGTGACCATAAACGATTACAGTGGGCTTTGAGGGATCAATTATTTTTTCACCATAGACTATCGGATGGCCTTGTGTCGGGCATATTTCTGCTTTATCTGCACCTGCATCTTCGAGCTTCTGTCTAATATAGTCCGCAGCCCTTGCTACATCCTCTTTATGCCGGCTATCGGCTGAAACCGAAGGGACTTTTAAAAGTTCGATTAGTTCGTCGAGAAAACGCTGCTTATGTTTTTCAAAATAAGTTAATGGGGTCATGTGGTCTTAATATTTACAGACTACGAAAATAGAAATATGGGCACACCTTTGAAAGATAAACTAAAGTTATCAGCTATTAGTTTCTGTCTTGATTTCTTGGGATGAGGTAAGTCTTATTTTCCTCTCCCTTAAAAAGTCTGAGGATGTTTTTTCTGTGCGTCCAAATTATCATTAGGGTGAGTACAAACCCATAGGTGACCAAGATCGGATCATCTGGTTTAAGAGCTGGCAGAGTAATGAGGGTCAGAGGAAAAGCCAATGCGCCCAGCATTGAGCCCAGTGAAACATATTTCGAAAGAAATACTACAGCCAAAAAAACGGCGATGGAGATTAAAGCCCCTTCTGGTGCTACTGCCAAAGTCATTCCCAATAATGTGGCTACTCCTTTACCTCCTTTAAACTGTAGAAATACAGAGAAAATATGTCCAAAGACCGCTAACAGCCCGAAGAGCAGTCTAAAGCGGATTAGTTCATCCGGATAAATCAAATCAAGACGAAGCATTGAAACTGCCAACGATGTAGCTAACATACCTTTAAGAATATCACCAAGAAGTACAATAGTGCCCGCCCTTTTTCCTAAAACACGGAAAGTGTTAGTTGCGCCGGGATTGCCACTACCATGTTTTCTAAGATCTAATTTGAAGTAATGTCTACCTAACCATACCGATGTGGGGATTGATCCAATTAAATAAGCAAGAACACCGAATGATATGATAAAGAATAGGTTCATAGAGTGTGGTTAAAGGCCTTTTTTAAAAATGCGAAGAACTCCAAAAATAACCAATGGCTCGTGCCTGAACAACTCAGATATACAAGCGGTATTAGTTACGGCCAGTCATTATTATGATACTATTGATTACTTCATTAAAATACTGACCATTTTGAGGTCCAAACCAATTCATGGTTCTGGTTTCATATTTGTTCAGGTTGTACCACCTATCATCAGTTACATAACCAATATAATCTCCATTGAAACTATTAACCATTAGATTGATTCCCCTGGGTCTTGCTACACTGTCAAGCCGAGCGATTAACTCACCAGAATAATCTGATGGTGTACCAATTAGGAGATTGGGACCTATAGTTAAGGCAGACACCGAGGAAGAGTACTCTCCAAATAAGGCATCAAACAGCCATGGCCTTAACCTCAAAGCATTATTGATCCTTACATGTGGTTCTCGCAGATCAATGTCATATGAAATATGGGCAAGCCTATTGGCATAGCTCGGTTGAAGCACATTGGAGATTAATTGTATTTGTGAGGACGCTGATTGCGCAATTAAATTGGCCTTGCCCTCTCCACTACCTTCTCCCACTGCGCCCTGGCTACCCACGGCACCAGCTACAAATGCTGCAAAATCAATTCCATCAATACGCTCTAGCTCATCAACCAATAGGCCGGGATAATCACGATGAATTTTGTGATTATCTCTTGAGATGGTAGTGGCGTGTGCAGCAAATGAGCTGAGAATTGCCATTTGCCCTGAATCCTGCTTAAACATTAAGAACCGTATCCATGGGTCAACCGTCCCCAGGGTGTCCACTAGTCTATTGTAAACCAAATCTTCTGCCTCAATAGCGGCATAACCGATTTTTGATTTTTTTAAATTCGTTTTTGCGGTCTTGATGGCCAGGATACTTTTTGAAGTAATCCAGTCGACAACTGACTGATCGTACGAGCCAGCGAATAACCGACCAATCAATCCGGGATGCCAGTTGCCCAGGCTGTGGTGAGTATGAGTAGCCGTATACTGAATAGCATCAACTCCAATGGCCTCAAGTTGAGTCTCAAGAATTCTCTTTACAACTGGTGGAAAAATAAGCAAATCAGGAGTCAACAGCGCAATTGTTTGTAGCCCATTGTCGAAGACGAATGCTCTAACCCAAATCGAATCTTTAACGGAACTAAATTCGTCAATTCCATATCCAGCGAGTGAAGTAGTAAAATCAGGAGTGAGGTTAATTTTTGCCCAGCCGATTTCAAGTGTATCACCTTCTAAATCAACACTAATCTTAGCTATTGAATCGAGTCTCTTAACTGTGTTTTTATAGTAGGTTGTATCGTGAAGTGGTGTTTGGTCGATTGTGGTGAGCACAGAGATTCCGAGTATAATTAACCCGAAAAGCACAATTGTAATTACTTTAACCCATCTGCTCAAAGTGTCAAGTCAATAAGCGTCTATGATAATTCACCTGGCCTAAATGATAACTGAGATGCGCATATAAATGAAGAAGTATAAGCCGGGTGGTGGAATCCGGAATAGGCTTACTATCCGGATAAGTGCTTTCCAATTCCATCTCAGTAAGTTTGTTCAAGGCAGCGGAAACCGCAGTGATGGTTTGATCAATTTCGGCTATCAACTCACTTCTTGATAGACCTTTCATTGAGAATTCATTGGGACGATCTCTTTCATAGCCATCATTGGCCAGATTATGCCCAATGAAATGCCGGAGATTCCCGCAAATATGTGCGCAAAGATTTCCTCCTGAATTTGTTATACCCTGCGAAACAATCCAAAGGCTGTCATCAGTTGGATATTGTTCAATTTCTGACTTCAATTTGCCGAGATCTCTTTCGAACAGTTTGATCAATGCCTTAGTGGTCATTTTATAAATTGTTTAGAACGAATTCGGTCATCATCGTATACAGGTGAACTCTTGCATTATAATCACCGATGCCATGGGTCCTATTAGGATAGTAAAAACTCTGAAACTGTTTTCCATGGAGGATTAACTCATCCTGTAGGGCAATAGAGTTTTGAAAATGCACATTGTCATCTCCGGTGCCATGTACCAGTAAAAAATCACCTTTGAGTTTGGACGCATGGGTTAATGGCGAATTATCGTCATAACCAGAAGCGTTATCCTGAGGCCTTTGTAAATATCTTTCGGTGTAAATAGTATCATAGAAACGCCAGGTTGAGACCGGGGCAACCGCAATTCCCATTTTGAAATAATCTGCCCCTTTGAACAGGGCTAGCGAGGAGATATACCCACCATAACTCCAGCCCCAAATGCCAATGCGTTTGGCGTCAATGTATGGAAGAGTTGCCAGGTGTTTGGCTCCGGCAATGTGATCTTCGGTTTCATATTTACCTAATTGCTTGTAGGTAACTTTCTCAAAATCTGCTCCTCTATATCCCGTGCCTCTGGTGTCCTGGACAACAACTATATAGCCTTCCTGAGTAAGCATTTGATGCCAGTGATAATTAACTCCGCCTCCCCAGGTATTGGCCACGTTTTGAGAGCCAGGACCTGAATACTGGAAAATGAGTACAGGATATTTCCTATGACTATCAAAGTCTGACGGTTTCAACATATAAGCATTCAAATCCTGACCATCTGCAGATTTGTAGGTGTAAAACTCTTTACCAGAAACTTCATATTCCTTGATCTTACTGGCCAATTTTTCATTTGATTCCAGCTCTTTCAAGCGGACGGGTTTGTTATTCTTTAATTGATGAAGCGATACTTGTAGGGGGGTGGTGGCATTGTCATAATTGAGCACGAAATACTGAAAGTCAATGCTCATATCAACAGAACTGGTTCCTCTGGCTGGGGAGAGGGCGACCTTATTTTTCCCGGCTATGTCAATTTGGAAAACAGCCTTATCCAAAGGCGATGGATCTGCTGAAATGTAGTAAACTTTCGAACGATCAATCCTACGAGCATCTTCTTTGACTCCAATAAACTCGGTAACGGGAAAATCTCCGGAAGTAATTTGACGGACTAATGTCCCATCAATTGTGTAGAGATAAAGGTGCTTATAACCACTTTTTTCACTAGAGATAACGAAATGTTTATTATCGCCTAAATAGGTTAGGTCGTCAGCGTTGTCTATATCTATATAAGTATCAGTTTTATCGGTGAAGATCAATGTTGACTTTCCTGTAGAAGCACTGACATGGAGTATTTCCAATTGGTTTTGCAAGCGGTTCATACGAATTACTGAAAGTACTTCAGGATCTTGGGTCCAATTGATTCGAGGGATATAAATGTCAGACTCCTTGCCAATATCAACTGGCGTGTTTTTGGCATCGGTTAGATTGTGAATGGTAATGGATACAGTTGAGTTTTGTTCACCAGCTTTTGGGTATTTGAACCGATAGTCATAGGGATAAATATCCCCCGATGACCAGAGTTGTAAATTGTATTCCTTTACCGCTCGTTCATCAAAACTTATGTAAGCCAGTCGCTTGCTATCTGCCGACCATGAAAAGGCTTTGGTGATTGAGAATTCTTCTTCATAAACCCAATCGGCACTGCCGTGGATCAATTCATTGAATTGACCATCTGAGGTA
>JAJCYL010000611.1 GCA_029262955.1 Cytophagales bacterium
CCTGGGAAAACCGTTCCCTGCTGAAAGACAAAGACACTACCATTGCTATCAAAACTATCATCGATGATTTGGATAAAGGTCGAAAGAGAGTTGCTGAAAAAGATGGCGATCAATGGATAGTTCATGAGTGGATTAAGAAAGCTGTTATCCTCTACTTCCCTATCATGAAAATGCAAAGCATAGAAGTTGGACCCTTTGAATTTCATGACAAAATGAAACTTAAAACCGGATACCAAAAACTGGGCATCAGAGTGGTCCCACATGCGATCGCAAGGTACGGTGCATATATAAGTCCCGGAGTAGTAATGATGCCATCCTACATCAACATTGGAGCCTATGTAGATGAAGGCTCAATGGTTGATACGTGGGCAACGGTGGGAAGCTGTGCCCAGGTTGGAAAGAACGTTCACCTTAGTGGTGGAGTTGGGTTGGGCGGCGTGCTTGAACCGATACAAGCAGCCCCGGTAATTATCGAAGACAATGCTTTCATTGGCTCAAGGTGTATCGTAGTAGAGGGAGTTAGAATTGGAAAGGAAGCGGTGCTGGGCGCTAATGTCACGTTGACATCAAGCACTAAAATTATTGACATCACCAATGAAGAGCCGATTGAAATAACTGGCTACGTTCCGGATCGATCTGTGGTGATTCCCGGCTCATACCAAAAGAAGTTTCCTGCTGGCATCTACAATGTGCCTTGCGCTTTAATTATAGGAAAACGCAAAGAAAGCACCAACAAGAAAACTTCACTGAATGATGCTTTACGGGAAAACGATGTAGCCGTTTAATCGGGATTGCCCAAATTGAGTTTAGGTAATCTGTATGAATTCGAAAACACAGAAAATTCCTCGGCAAAGGTTGGTTCAGAATTCAAGCGATCTCTCTTACCCACAACAAATGACAGCCAGGGAGGCCGTGAGCTATAGGGTCAAACATGGATAATAATTCGCCCTACTGGCCTGAAATATCATGGTTTATGAGCCAATTCTTGTAATCTTCTCAATTAATCGCACAAATTATTTGGCGTTCACTATTTGAATAGGAGAATTACCGAATTTTGTTAATAGCATTTATTCGTTAAAAAATTTAAATATATTACGTACTCACTTACCAATACAACTATGAAAAACCTCATGAAACTTTCCTATTACCTTTCTTTTGTCTTTCTAATTGGTCTTACCGCTTGCGGTGGCGATGATGACGACGATGATAATGTTGATTGTGACCAAATTGCTGAAACACTCGAAGTAGAAACACAAAACCTAGTAGATATCTTATTTAGCTCAACAGAGCCTGATTGTAATGAGCTGCTTCAAGCTTTTGATGATCTCATTGACATTATTGAAGATTCGCGTTCCTGTCTAACCCAAGAACAGCAGGATGAACTTGATAATAGTATAGATCAATACGAAGCCGCCAGGGATTCGTTTGAATGCCCAGGGTAGAACATTATTTTAAATGAGTTACCTCAAGTTTTCCTGAATTTGGAGTCTTGAGGTAACTTTTATCATCAGATTCAGTTTGTATCTCAACCATTATATTAAAATCCTTGCTGACTGTTTTTATTACTAACCATTCCAATACCTTTGCAGCCTAATTTTAGGCAAGGGTAAGAATGACCAGGTTAATAATTATTGCAACAGTTTTGCTTTCTTTTGTTGGAGGATGTAAGAATGAAGATGCCATTTTAGGTGATCAATTGTTTGAAAAAGGTAAGTTTGAAGAAGCCATCAACGCTTATGACCACTACCTTGAACTTCAACCCACTCATGTGAAATCAATCTACAACCGAGGCAGGGCCTACGAAGAATTAGGGCTGTACAAACAAGCTTTGGATGATTTTGAGCAGGTTCTGGAGATTGACAAGAAGAACGTGAGTGCCCTTCTAAGTATCGGAAATCATCATTATCGCCAGGAAAGATATGACATCGCAGCCTACAATTTTGAAAAGGCTATTGCGCTTAATGACACTCAAACGGAAGGAAGATATCTGTGGGGGAAGGCACTGCACCAATTAGGCAAATTCCGACAAGCACTGGAGCAGTATAATTTTGCCATTAGTCTCAACAAGGATTATGGCGATGCTTATTTTCATAGAGGCATGCTTTATGTGACGATGAAAAATCGCCGGAAAGCCTGCACCGATTTAAGGACCGCACAGACTTTAGAAGTTGACGATGCAAATGAAGCCCTGGCTAAGTATTGTCGCTAATCAGCCTTCTAAAACTATTGATAAACCGCTATCACTTATTCTAATCACTCAGATCTGAAGACCTCGTAGAACCTGAGTATAGCTCATACTTCAATAATCTACAATCCAGTTTAGCATTCATGAACTCAAAGCGTCTACTTGCTTTTAAACCTACTTTTTTGGCCAGGTTCAAGTTTCCTGTGAATATGTAGCCTGTTTTACCGGCACATTTCTGCTTAAAATAATCTCCAATTTCTCCATAAACCTCTTCGAGAGAATCCTCCTCTCCCATTCGCTGTCCGTACTCAGGGTTTAGGATGACAATCCCCTCTCCCAGGGGTATAATAGTTCGCTCAAAAGAACATTTATGAAATTCTATTAAATGGTCGACTCCAGCAGCTCGTGCATTGTTACGGGCCGCATCTAAAGCTCTCCCTGAGATATCAGTGGCTATGATCTTAACGGTAGGCTTACCTGGGATCTTCGGACTGTATTCATTCTTCAACAATGCCCACTCCTTATAATCATAGGGATTAATATGCATGAAACTAAAATTCTTCCTCCAGATTTCGGGATAGATATCGTAATGCATCAATGCGGCCTCAATGGCCAATGTTCCACTGCCACACATGGGATTTATGAAAGCTCCTTTTCCGTCCCACTGAGTTGCTCTGATAATTGAGGCAGCCAATGACTCATGAAGAGGTGCTTTGTGAGGATACTTGCGATAACCATGCTTTGAAATGGTCTCTCCGGAAGTATCGAAGTAGAGGCTACATTTATTTTCAATCCAATGCAGGAAAATAACGGTTGCGTCGAGCTCAGGGCCAGAATCTGGTCGTTGACCGGTTTCGGATTGCATTCGATCAACGATTGCATCTTTGACCCTTAGATTGGCAAATCTATTGTCTCTGATGTAATCATTATTCACAAATGAACTGATTGATATATAGCCTTTTGGGTCGATCCAACTCTCCCATGTTAATTTTTTAACTTGTTTATACAATCTATCCGGGTGAACCGCCGTGAACGATTCGATGAGAAATAACACACGATTAGCACATCGCAATCTCAAGTTCAACTGCATACAGTCAACCATTGTGCCCTCAGTCTTTACACTCTGATGCCCTATTTCTATAACCGGGAAATTCAGGGATTCCAGCTCCTCGGCAACAGCCCATCCGAGTTTTGGCAGACAGGTAATTACAATTTCTGATGAATTCAATTGGAATCAGTAATGAATGGAGTCCAAAGTTAGGCGATAGTACCAACAAAATGACATTATAATGTTTACATAAATGAGGATAATAATATAATGTTTACATTTATGTAGATAATAGTAGAATTTATGAAGGGAACTTATCTGGGTGAATTTGAGGAATTGATTCTCTTAACTGTTGCCTCGCTATCAAATGAAGCCTACGCCGTATCAGTTAAGCATATGGTTGAGCAAAATGCTGCACGAAAGGTTAACATCAGCGCAGTCCATTCCGCCCTTTATCGACTAGAAAACAAAGGCTTTTTAAGTTCATCCTTTGGGGGAGCCACCCAAAAACGAGGTGGGAAAGAGAAAAGATACTTTCAAGTTACCAATGCGGGCTTCAGCGCCTTGCAAGAATCTAAAAATTTGAAGGAGCAGTTGTGGAGGGTAATTCCGCAATTGTCATTTTCTAAGGAGTAAGTTGATAATGGAAGCACACACTTTCTAATACCCACCGCCATTGGTGTTCTGTTAATATCAAAACCACGTGAATTCACTCTTTCTTTATTCCGGAATTATGGTAGTTTCAATTGCAGCGCTTAACTGTGGCCTACAAAACTGTAGTTAGTGCCAAGGCTAATCCTGCTGATGCACTTAGATATGAATAAATTTCACCGCAAAGCCACAAAGACGCAAAGGAGAGGAAAATCGAAAAGAGTGGTTTGATAATTATTCAGGCTTTTTCTCTTACCAAAACGGTATTAACTAATTTACATGATAGCGCCTAGCTAAGAATTGAAATGACAAAAGAAAAATATAATACTTTATCAAAGGAAATACTGGATGCCTCAATCACTGTACATAAAGAAATGGGACCGGGGCTTTTAGAATCCGTCTACGAACTGTGCTTAATGAGGGAATTAATCTCAAGAGATATCTTGGTTAAACGACAAATTACCATTCCATTATACTACAAAGGGGTAGAGTTAGAAAAGGAGTTTAAAATAGACCTCCTAACCGAAAACGAAATTATTCTGGAAATAAAGGCGTTTGAAATACTCCTACCTGTTCATAGTGCTCAAATTATCTCCTACCTAAAGTTGGCAGACAAAAGGTTGGGCTTCTTAATCAACTTCAATGTATCACTGCTCAAACAAGGTTTTAAACGATTTGTCAATGACTTCTAAATCTTAACCGCTGAGGTGCCAAAGCGCACAGTCAATTATTATTTTTCTTAGCGTCTCCCCGCCTCTGCGGTGAAACCTACTTAGGAGGTTCGAAAAATACTTTGCGCCTTAGCGTCTCAGCGGTGAAGACCTACTTACCGTCAATGTCAGGCAACACAATACCTTCAAAAGGACTTGTCTCCTTCATTAATGCCTCAATCTCATCACTTGTCCTCGGTGCCATATCTGACAGCAGCTCACAACCATCCTTCGTGATCAAAAAGTCATCTTCTATTCGTACCGGTATATCCCACCACTTTTGGGGAGCGGGGCTATCTTTGGAGATGTAAATACCTGGCTCTATGGTAATCACCATGTTCTCCTCCAATACATCATACTCTCCTTTATCATGTACATCCAAACCAATATGGTGACAGCAACCATGCGGATAATATCTGTTTCTACCCGTATCAGCATTAACTATGTCCTTGGGATCCGAACTCTTATAAAGACCCAATTCTACTAACCCATTATTGATTACATCAGCTGTGGCAGCATAAAGATCGGTAAATTTGGTACCAGGCTTGCAAATTTTCCAGGCCGCCTCCTGTGCTTCATAAACCAGATCATAAATCAGTTTTTGTTCTATGGTGAATTTGCCATTTACCGGTATCGTACGTGTAACGTCTGCTGTGTATCCATGATATTCGGCACCAAGGTCCATGAGAATCAATTCTCCATCCTCAATATCTGGTTTATAGTTGTCAATATAATGCAACACACAGCCATTGTGACCGGCACCTACAATACTGGGATAACCTTCGTACTCAGCCCGGTATTTCTTGAAGATAAACTCGTGAATTCCTTGAATCTCGGTCTCAGACATTCCTGGTTTCATGGCTCTCATCACTTCAGCCTGGCCAGCAGCTGAGATATTAACTGCCTTTCTTATCAATTGCAGTTCTTCCGGCTCCTTTATACCTCTCAGCTCGTTCATGATTTGATCAAGCATTTGCATATCCAGGTTATTCTTTACCGGCTCAGGGTTGAGGGAGGTACTCTGATCATAGTTCACTTTTTGTTTAAATGAGGCTATAAGCTCATACAAATCTCCTTTTTCTTCGAAGTCTCGGACGTCATTATTAAAGTCGTAAAACAGTACTTTGTCAAACTTTGTGAAGTTCAGATTGTATTTGAGAAAATCAGGCCCTTCAAAGGCTGCATTTATAGCCAGTTTGGACCTTGCGCCTTCTTTGCCCAATCTACTTCCATTATAAAGTTCTTTAAGTGCATCCCTCACTCTTACAAAAATAATCTCGTCGTAAGAACTACTTTCTACCTGTTGTTTGTCCTTGAAGATGAGTAATATACTATGTGGCTCTTTATGACCTGTCAGGTAATAAAAATTCGGGTCCTGATGGTAGATGTACTCCACATCATTCGCCCTGTTTCTTACCGGATTTGAAAAGAATACCGCCACCGAATTGGCTGGCATTTTCTCTCGAACAGCAGCCCTTCTTTCCTGATGAAAATCGCTTTTTAGGTAGTCAGTGGCTTGTGAGAATACCTCACCCGCTATAGACAGAATAAATAAAAGTATAATGACCTTTCTCATCTAAAATTTGAATTTTGAAATGTGATGATAATCAATTCACAGCACTGGTTAAATGATTATTATATCAATTGGTCAATACTGTTTAAGGAATTCTATATTTCTCTTATATAATCAAGTATACCAGCTTGACGACCCTTCGGTCTCACCACCATAACCGGAATATCAACGTCGACATTGATAAGTTTTTCGGCGGTACTGCCAATAAAAAGAGCAGTAGTGGTTGATCTTCCTTTAGCACCCAAAATGATACCATCAGCGTCCATCTGCTTGGCCGTATCGTAGATTAGCTTGATGGGATCCTCCCCTTTATCCAGAGAATAGATCTCTTCAATATGCTGTCCCTTAGTGTCAATCTCTTTAATAAACGCCTTATAACTTTTTTTCGCATTCTTCTTCATCACCTCGGCAAATTCTTCAAAAGTCTTACCAGTATAATGATATCCAGTAGGAACATGGTATACGTTCTGCGCAATGATCTTGACTTCACTCTTTGAATTATTAGCCACACCAATTGCCTGGTCGAGTGCATTTGAAGCATGGTCAGAGAAATCTATAGGTACAAGTATTGTTCTAACCGTTTCCTTTACGTTTTGAGGAACAATCAGGAGAGAGCATCCGGCCCGTCTGGCCAACCGGTGAATGACAACACCTCCACCCTTCTTTTCCTTTTTTCGACCGACCATTACCAGGTCTATGTCTTCCTTTTCAATTAATTTCATGAAGATCTTAGTTGGCTGACCCTTATCCACCAGGTAATGAATTTTTGGGTCTTTGCGACAATCGAAATGATCAGCAACAACTTGCTGCATCGCGGCCTTTCGGTCCTCAAGACCTTTCTTTAAAAGGTCAGGAAATTCTATCAACAGCTCATCCGGCATATGAAAATCACGAATGACATTAATAAAATAAATCTCTTTCGTATTTGAAACATTACAGATATAGGCAGCGGCCTTGACCAGATCAATATCCATGTCACTTTGATCAAGTCCGATTAATATTTTATCTAATTTGTACATCTCTATTTGTCAATACCTGAAGGTAATTTAATCGATTTAATAGACCCTATCAATCAACCAAATAATCCAATATATTCTTAATAATACGCAAAATTAAAGTTTATTGTTGAGGTATTGTAGGCACTCAAACAATAATTTATTTGGTTAAACTAATGAAAGTACGTCAGTAAATCTTTCGACCAGTTCCTTTGAATGGGTTGGAAAATTTGAAATTCTTATATGCTCAGGTTTGTATTGTCCATAGCCGGCACCAATTACGAATCCATGGGTATCCAGCGTATGAATGATTTCACTTATATTCCTACTACACTTTGCCACCACCACCGTTTCTGACCGAAGTTTTGGGTCTTCAACAAAATGAGACAGCCAACCAAGTTCCTGTATCATTTGGCCCATAACTGCGGCTTTGTATTTTGATTCTCTCCTTATCATGTCCAGCCCTTTCATCAACATATCCTCAACCACTTTTCCAAGCAAGTAGATATTGAGAATGTTAGGGGTCTCAATGGTCTGATATTCCTGCCCGTGAGCTACCATGGTCAATAAGTTTCTATAAGTAACATTTAGTCCCCCTCTTCTTTCTAGTTCTCCCGCCTTTTCCAGGCATTTTGGTCCGACAATCCAAACACCCAGCCCGGCGGGTAGGCCAAAGCATTTTTGAACAGAAAAATAGGCAGTATCGATAAGAGAAAAATTCAAATCTGTAACAG
>JAJCYL010000612.1 GCA_029262955.1 Cytophagales bacterium
GATGGAAGAACAGATTTTAGAGCTGAGGAAGACTATTTGGTAGCCGCACTGGAATGGATGGACAGCCTTGGAATTAAATTGGTGAACATTTCCATTGGATATAGTACCGGGTTTGAGAATCCGAAGGAAAACTATGGTCCAAAAGATATGGATGGTAAATCTGTTGCCCTCACTCGGGCTGCGCAAATTGCGGCAACTGAAAAAGGAATGCTCCTTGTAGTAGCCGGAGGAAATGATGGGAATATTAAAAGTTTTAAAGTGGTGAGTACACCTGCTGACGCAAAAGATGTGCTTGCGGTTGGTTCGACGGGATTCATAACATGGCAGAAGGTCCGTTATAGTTCAATTGGAGCTGAGTTCCTGAATTATGTGAAACCCGATGTTTCCTGTTTTTCATCACAAGGAACTTCCTTTTCTGCACCAGTAATTACGGGTCTTGCGGCTGCAATTTGGGAACTGAGGCCGGAGCTCACTAACATGGAGGTTAAGGATTTAATTACCGGTTCAGGACACCTTTCAAAGAGCCCTAATAATTACTTAGGCTACGGTGTTCCAGACGCCAACCTAATTTACGAACAGTTAGTTAATGGCAATTCAAATTCTGCGGACTACATTGAAATCGAGGCTAAAAAACGTGTAAAAATGAACATTAATGGATTTGAAAATAAAAGATTGGTGATTTTCCACAAAAAAGGACCAGTCAACGTGTTGGAGCAACAAGTAGAAAAAATTAACGGACGAGTTTTTCGATTAAAACAACCCGGTGGAATTCAAAGAAGTACGATTGTCGCAGGCAACAGAGTAACAGAGATTATTTGGAAAAATTGACATGAAAAACACAATATTTTCCTCATTTATTAATGCGTTCAAAGGGATTGCGAAGCTCTTTAAGACGGAGAGAAACGCCCAAATTCACGCATTTGCACTTGTGGTTGTAGTCATACTTGGGGTTTACCTGAGCCTAGACACAACAGAGTGGTGCCTGGTAATACTTTGCAGCGGGATGGTTATTGCAGCTGAAGGTTTCAATACCGCAATTGAGCATACAGTGGATATTCTTTCACCAGATATTCAAGAAAAAGCGGGAAATGCGAAAGATATTGCTGCAGGAGCAGTGTTACTAGCTGCAATTGCTGCGGGAGTTGTAGGAACCTTGATTTTTGGTCCTAAAATTTTATTATTGTTCTAATCCAGTAGGTCTTCTTCCCGCTCAATCATTAGAATGGATGCCTGGGAAACAATGAAATATTTCTCCTTTTGATATACAACTTCGAACGCCCCACTCTGTAAGAAAATTGCAAAGTCACCCTCCTTGACCTGTAGGGGCATATATTTTACTTTATCTTCCTCCGGCTTCCAATCTTCTTCTTCCATTGGTAAAGGAAGCATATAACCAGGACCGGCTTTTACTACATAACCGCTTTGGATTTGCTCCTTTTCTTTTACGCCCGGAGGAAGGTAAAGGCCACTGGCAGTCTTACCGTCTTCTTTTTTTAGTTTGATAAGTAGCCTGTCTCCAACAACAATCAACTTCTTCAATTTATTATTAGCTGTTATCTCTATTGCCATGATATTTTTGAAAGCTGTAAATTTAGACTTCAATGCCCGAAATGAAAAAGATACAGAATTATATCGATGGAGAGCTCTGTGCTCCACAATCAGGTAATTACCTTGATAATTACTGCCCTGCAACTGGTAAAGTGTACAGTGAAGTTCCTGATTCGGATCAAAATGATGTTAAAGTTGCAGTGAATGCAGCCAAAAAAGCATTTCCCCAATGGAGTACCTGCGGTATTGAAACAAGAAGTAGAATTCTGTACAAGATTGCAGATCTCATTGAAGACAATCTTGATCGACTGGCTCTCGCGGAATCTGAAGATAACGGCAAACCAGTTAAACTGGCAACCAACGTTGATATTCCAAGGGCATCTTCGAATTTTCGGTTTTTCGCCTCGGCCATTGTCAACCAATCGACTGAAGCACACATCACCGAAGGTCAGGCGGTAAACTACACCCACCGACATCCAATAGGAATTGTTGGATGTATCTCTCCATGGAATTTACCGCTCTACCTTTTTACCTGGAAAATAGCCCCTGCATTGGCTACTGGTAATTGTGTAATTGCAAAACCAAGTGAGCTAACGCCAATGACAGCCTATTTGCTCTCTGAGCTTTGCATAGAGGCGGGACTCCCCAAAGGAGTGCTGAATATTATTCATGGGCTGGGAGCAAAGGTTGGTGAAGCAATTGTGTCTCATAATGATATTTCAGCCATTTCTTTTACTGGAGGAACAGCTACCGGAAAGAGAATAGCCTCAATAGCAGCCCCAATGTTTAAGAAATTATCCCTTGAATTGGGTGGTAAAAATCCCAATATTGTCTTTGCTGATTGTGATTTTGAAAAGGCATTGTCAACCTCTGTTCAGTCCTCTTTTGCTAATCAGGGTGAGATCTGTTTATGTGGATCAAGAATATATGTAGAAGAGCGCATATATGAGAAGTTTAGGGATGCTTTCGTAGATAAAGTTGATAAGCTGAAAGTGGGAGACCCAAAAGAGGAAGAGTCGAATCTTGGTGCGCTCGTTTCGAAAGGACACCTCGAGAAAGTGGAGGGTTATGTCAACTTAGCCATAGAAGAAGGAGGAAAATTACTTACTGGTGGTAAACGGGTTCAACTGGATGGCGATAATGCCAACGGTTATTTCTTCAGACCCACTGTATTTGAAGGCCTTGACAGCTCATGCCGAACTAATCAGGAAGAAATTTTTGGCCCAGTAGTAACACTTATTCCCTTCACCTCGGTAGAATCGGTAGTAGAGGAAGCCAATGGCACAGCATATGGTCTTTCTGCGACTCTTTGGACAGAAAATATCACTAAAGCCCATCAGGTAGCCGCAAAACTAAAAAGTGGTATCGTTTGGATTAATTGCTGGCTCTTCCGCGACCTCAGGACTCCATTTGGAGGTATGAAGCAGTCCGGTGTTGGTAGGGAAGGCGGTAGTGAAGCTCTTAAATTCTTTACGGAGGCTCAAAATGTTTGTGTGAAGATTTGATTCATAAAGTGTACAAGTAGATAGCTTTTCAAAGAGTCCATATGACTACTTGGTGAATCCTACTAACGCGAATTTGATTATTCCCATGAAACGAGGTGGCTCAACTTACATTTTAACCAATAAACACAACACGACTTTATATTCAGGCTCAGCTGAAGATTTGTTTGCCAGAATTAATGAACATAAGCGCAAGGAATATCCAAACTCATTCTCTTCCCGGTATAATCTTAATAAACTGGTTTACCACAAGAGTTTTATGAGAATTGAAGAAGCCAGAGAATATGAACGATACATAAAGGGAAAATCAAGAAAATGGAAAATCGACTTGATCACCGCTTCTAATCCTGAATGGAAAGACCTCTTCGAAGAAACTTGAGTGAATCCAGCTTTTGGAGGCTCTTCGCCAACTACTCCCTTTTTCAGAGGGAGTCCGGAGGACGACTGAAGAATCTCCTGAATGTAGCTGAAACATCAACTCCCTTATCTATTTGGGGACTCTTCGCTACGGCTAAAAAGCCTGCACTCTGAGAAAGGCTACTAGTTGAGCGGACTACCTATTTAAATTTTTTTGTAACCCTTCTTTTTAACCTCCGTTAGACACACTTAATTGATATTTGACTAATCGGTATATAATGGCTGGTAGACATAGACAATTTGAAGAAGCTGACGTGCTGGAAAAGGCAATGCAAGTGTTCTGGAAGAAGGGATACGAGGCTACTTCAACGGAAGATCTCTTAGCGGCTATGGAATTGAATAAAGGTAGTCTCTACAACACTTTCAACAGTAAGAAGGAACTGTTTGTGAGAGTGGTAGACTTTTTTGGAGATTTTGTTTTACAATACATTGATAAAGTTATTAGATCTCATGAAAATCCGATTGGAGGCATCAAGTATCTTTTTAAAAATATTTGTAAGGATACTCAGGAAGATAGAGATCGCGGATGTTTTCTTGGTAACGCAGTTTCGGAATTGTCGAATATAGATGCTGACTTGGAACAAAGAGCGGTAGCCAGATTAAGATTAATGGAAGACTTATTCGCGAAGCACCTGGAGCAGGCGAGGATAGACGGCCTAATAAAAGCAGATTCAGATATTCAATTAATCGCTTTACACCTGGTTAACTTATGGAATGGATTATATGTAACCTTAAAGATGTATGATCTCAAAGAATTACAAAAAATGATTGATATGAACCTTAAAGTGTTGGATTAATTTTTTTTATTCAATTTTTGACTAATCGTTATAAAATAAAACTAAAAATAAATAAACTAAAATCATGAAAAATTTAGAAGCTTTATCAAGAGACCAGGTAGCACCGGAAACACAAGAAGTGTTTGATGCACTTAAAACAAAAGTTGGAATGGTACCCAACCTTTACGCAACAGTTGCCAATTCACACAAAGCTTTGACTACCATGCTTAGCGCTACAGAGACTTTGGCAAGTGGAGAGTTTAATGGTAAAGAAGTAGAAGCCATTGCTTTAGCCGTAGGACAAATAAATAGTTGTGGATATTGTCTATCTGCACACACCACACTTGGAAAGTTGCAAGGTTTCACTGAAGAGCAAACTTTAGAAATTCGTCAGGGTACCATTGCGGATAAGAAATTATCAGCACTAACCGCATTGGCGAGTGAAATAACGATCTCAAGAGGTCGACCTGATCAATCAATTGTTGACAAATTCTTTGCTGCTGGATATTCTAAAGCAGCTCTTTCGGAATTAATCGGCCTTGTGGCCTTAAACACATTTACTAACTACACTAATAATGTGGCAGGTACAGAAATTGACTTTCCAGTAGCGAAGGATCTTCCTGAACTAGCAACTGTATAACCAGATGGGGAGTCACTATAAAGGCTCCCTAATTTTTCTAACCCTCTAAAACACTCAAGATGAATTCTGTAATAGCTTACCTACATCTGAGATCTCACCAATTATTTTCCAATTTAGCCAAAGAGGATATTTATCGCATCCTGGGGGAGGTTACGCTGAAACGTAAGAAGAAAGGTGAAATATTCGACCCTTCTGCAAACAATTCTAGCCAGATCTATTTTGTGCTAAAAGGCAAAATCAAAGTCCAGAATTTGGACCAGGCAGGACACGAAATAACCAAAGGCATTATAAAGGATGGAGATTTTTTTGGCGACCTGGTCTTGCCCGGGAGCAGTGCCTATGAATATGGCACTATCATTTCAGATGAATTCGTATACTTCACTTTAAGTTCGAGGAGGTTTGAAGAGCTTTCGCTGGAAATACCTCAACTGAGTCTCAATCTCTCAAAAGAATTGACCTATAAATTAAAAGCGCTCGAACATCGGTATGCAAGTTTGGTGGCCGATGACGTACAAACCCGTCTTATCGATTTCTTTAGTAATTGGGCCATTGAGGAAGGTGAGAAATTAGGTCCGGAAGTAAGCCTTAAAAATTACCTGACTCATAATGATATTGCCAACCTGATAAGTACTTGCAGACAAACGGTGACATCAATTCTGAACAAAATGAAAACAAAGGGAAATATTCTCTACACACGTAGTAAGATCATTATTCCAAATTTGGAAAAACTACAGAAGTACGCCAATTAAAGACATGTGACATTCCGACTGGTGGGGAGATCTTTGTAGTTGGAAAGATTTCTCGTCCCTCAAAATGACATTATTATTGTTATCCTATTTTACTGAAGCAGTAACTTCTGATAGATCCAAAACCTCGAGGATCTGCCTTCTATCACGAAGATTGGCATCTACCATTACCGAAGAACCATCTGGTTTAAAAACGTTTACATAACTCCCGGACTCATTTTCAATAAGTTGAACCAATTTCATTTTCTTGTTCCCATTATCAAGATACCAGATCATGTTCTCATTATTGTAGGTAAAGTTCGCCTCCTCTCCTGCAGATGCGCCAAGAGTTTGCTTAATCCTGATACCATTATGAGTTTTTACAAGCAGGTATTGACTCTTGCCATCATCTGAGGAGATCAATTTCTCTTCTCCTTCTTTCATACTAAGCCCTGGTCTTTCTGTCCAAAAGTCAACCGCATTCAAAATAAAACCATCAATGAATAGTGTAATACCATAAACAGGAATGAAGAGCACAAAGACAAGTTCATTAATCCATTTGGTTCCAATAGTCTGATTCCACTGATAGGTGACATTGGTCAATTTAAATGAGCCCAAGCACCCAGTTTGGATTAAACCAAAACATGCGATTAATAGGTAACTCGTCAGTTTCTTCACTTTATTCATCCTGTTATGATTTATCTGGACATTCAGCTCTCAAATTAACGAATCTTATGGAACTAAATTTTGATTGTCAAACAAAAAAGCCGGTCTTTCAACCGGCTTTTCACAAAAGAAACAATCTATCTTTTAAGGTATGGTGGGCTGATCTTTTTTCATTTTGACCGCATCAATTGATTTTTCCTTTACCATCCTATTCAAATCCTCAATGTCCTCGGTGAGGATTTTCTGCCACTTGGCCAGTTGAGTTTCAATTTTACCGGTTAATTCATCTCTTACTTCAATCGCTTGATCAGTGGGCTGATAATCACCGGTGCCAACTACTCGACTCAAATGAGCCAATTTGTTATTCAATCTAATCGGGAAGTTGAGCGGATCTTGACGGCTTTGATTCTGTGTTTGATAAATTTCCTTCTCAACATCTGTCATCTTCTCATCAATATTGGTAGCCTTATCGGTGATCTCCTTGTATTCCTCATCATCACCCAATTTATCTTTGAGTGTGATCATTTGTTCTCTAACAGACCTGATATCTTTAATAGAGGTATGTGCTTCAGACAAAGTCCTTTGCACATCTATTAAATAATCAAATTGTGCTTGCAGATCTGTTTGTGAGGAGATTGACCTTGGATCTTTCAAAATAGTGAAATCAGTATCCGCAACTTGTCCGTTCACAGTCAATCTCGCTTTGTAAGTTCCAGGTACAGCCTTCGGTCCGGTTAAATTTGCCGCCCACATGATCAGGTTCTCGAAACCCTCCGCATCAGAATATCTCATATCCCACAAGAACTTGTTGCTGCCTTGTTTTACCTCTAGTTTTTCCTTTTTATCCTTGGCATTACTTGCAAATTTTTTGATTAAATCTCCATCAGATTCCATAATCTCGAAAGTGATTACATCATCTTCTCCCGGCTCATTCTTTAAATGATAATAGAACATGGCCCCATTATGATGGTTTTCTCCCCAATTAGCCGGGATGCTACCAAAACCACCCCCACTACTCATTCGATAACTGTCTATTGGCTTAAATAAATGAAATTCCGCATTAGCAACTGCATCGCTCAACTGATGAATTGGAGTCAAATCATCAATTAACCAAACGCTTCTCCCCTGAGTAGCTGCTATAAGGTTGTCGTTCTTTATTGCCAAATCGGTAATTGGAACAATTGGCAGGTTTAATTGCATGGGTGACCAACTGGCACCATCATCATAGGAGATGTACATACCTGCTTCAGTTCCGGCATAGAGTAATCCCTGAACTTTTGGATCAGCTCTTACAACACGAGTGAAATGGTCATTGGGTATACCCGAAACTATTTTGGTCCAGGTCTTGCCGTAGTCTTTTGTTTTATACAGGTAAGGTTTGAAATCTCCTCCTTTGTACAAGGTTCCGGCAAGGTACATCCCACCTTTCGTGAATGGGTCAGCATCCACACTATTGTACATCAAATATTTTGGAGCACCCGGAGGCGTAACGTTCTCCCAATTTTTCCCTGCATCTCTGCTTACATGGACCAAACCATCATCGGATGCA
>JAJCYL010000613.1 GCA_029262955.1 Cytophagales bacterium
CCCATTACCTTTCTTAGGCCAACTTCTTTCGCTCGATCCGAAGATCTTGCAGTTGCTAAGTTCATGTAGTTTATGCTTGCTATTAGTAAAATAAATACTGCAATTGCGCTGAAGATATAAACATACTTGAAGTCACCATTACTTTCAATTTCAGCAACAAGATTTGATTTTAGATGAATGTCTACTACAGGTTGAAGATAAAGTGCGACGCTATTCCCATCCTGTTCGAATTCATCAATGCTCTTGCCCAGAAATTTCTGTAACTCAGGTCCCATGTACTTTCTTACCATTCCTTGCATCTTTCGACCAAATTCGGAAACATCGGTGCCAGGAGAGAACTTGATATAAGTTTGAAAGTTTTGGTTTAGCCAGATTGGATCATGCGATTCTTCTAACGATTCCATACTAACAATCAAGTCAAAATGAAAGTGCGTGTTATCAGGGATGTCCTGGAATACGGATACAACTTCGTATGCTGTCACTTCCGAATTGAAATCAGTATTGAAATCAAAGATTTCTCCAATAGGATCTTTTTCGGCAAACACACGTTCAGCCAAAGATTTTGATATGGCAACAGTATTTGGTTTGTTAAGGGCTTTGTCAACATTCCCAACAATCACCTTCTGTGAAAAAAATTCAAAGAAGTTGGCATCCGCGAATACAGGTGTTTCTTCATAATAATTTTCACCTGATTTGAATAATGCAGGGCCGGCTGTTCTAAATCTTATGAAGTCCACTACTTCAGGGTAGTCGTTTTTCATGGCTTCGCCAGTTGGTGCAGAGGCTACGGCAATGTCGAATTCACTTCCTCCAAAGGAACCACGAGAAGCTACCCTATAGATTTTATCGTTATCTGGGTAGTAAGTATCATAACTCAGTTCATGCTGAACGAACAAATAGATAAGTAAAAAGCAGATCAAGCCAACTGTCAGTCCAAGTATATTGATTATCGAATAAAACTTATCCTTGGACAAATTTCTAATGGCTATTTGAACGTAAGTTTTAAACATTGTTCTCTATTTTCTTAATCTACACCAAGCACCATACCAAAGTGATAAGTATCTGACTATGAGAAATATACATAATAATTGAAAAATAGAATATGTTCGAATATGGACATATTTAGTAGCTAAGTGTCCGAAGTTTCCAGTAACTAAAAAGGCTGCCAAATAGCAGCCCTTTAGTTCCAATGTATTTTGACAGTTACTTTATTGTTACACCTGGTAAGTTTAAAATATCAACAGGTGGAATTGTGGCTCCGAATTTTTCATTCATCACCCTAATTATTTCATTGGCCACAATGCCATGGCCTCTTGGGTTGGGATGAATGGCATCTACAGAAAATATACCATTTGGTGCAAAATCTGGTTGCACTTTCAAACCACCAATCTCATAGCCGCCATCTGTCAGAAACGCGGTGGTTATTTCCGTAAATTTTGCATTTGCATCCACTAATTCTGCATTGGCATCTGCGGCTACTGCTGCAGCAATAATGGCATTGAAGGTAGCTAACCTGGTTGCTGCAGTAATTACTTCATCAGCATGGACTATTTGATCATCATCAATTGGTACGGATACACCTACCACCTGATTAGGATCACCACCTACTTCAGTTCCAAGAACAAGTCCGGCGAATAATATAACCAAATCATCTTCAGTCAACGGCCGTGACTGCCGAAAGGGCTCTAGTCCAGCCCGCTGTTCGGCGGTAATAGCTCCAGCACTTACCAGTTGATCAAATTCACCTCCTAAATCATTCAAAGAATCGTCAATAGCCAAAATTGGATTATTTTCACTGGCTGTATAAAGGACTTTACGTTGAGCAGCATCCTCTGCAGTGATCAAGCCGAACCCTGCTAAACCGTCGAGAGCGTCGTTTAGACCTTTAAAACCTGCATTTAACTGGTCAGCCGTCGTTTGATCCAGTCCAATTCTATCCCATTGGACTGCCTGGAGAAGAGGAGTGGCGAAGATATTAGGAATGTTCATTACGACTACTTTGCCCCCACCGGCTGTTAATGCACCTAAAACACCACTAAAAGCAGCTTCAAAGTTAGCTGTTCCTGTAAGTGCTGTGGGGCTAAGTTCAGCACCAGGTGTGACATCACCATCAGGTCCTGTTCCTCCGGATGATATCCATCCCAAAACGTCATTGTTTCCAATCCATAAAGTATGAAATGTTCCCTTTGCGGCAAGCGCATCACTTAGGACTGTTGAGACTCCCGGGTCAGAGGCAAATCGGAAATAAAAGTAATTTCCTCCCGTCTCAAGACCATATTCGGGCACATTTAAATCGACAACTCTTGCGCCTGGAACCCCGAAGTTGTTAACCGGTGGCCCGGAATATGGAGTCAGGTCATCCCCGGGGATCAGTGGCTCAGGGCCCGGCGTGACGGTGTTTAAGAGAAATCGACCAAACGTACCATTGTTTGGATTTCTAACATCATTTAAGAGGATATTAAACCCTCGATCCGATATTACATCGGGCTGAATAAAAGTACCACCACCAGCTGTTGCGAATTGTGCAGCCAATAGATTGGGATACGAAAATTTCATACCTGACGCATATAGTGCTGCATCCATTAAACCAGCCGTTATAGAATTTCCAACAGATACGTATTTTGTTACGTCTGCTGAACCGGCTTCTGAGGTAATCTCCACGGGAGGTGCGAAGGGATTAGGATTGTTGGCAATTATGTCCTCCCTGAGTTCATCCTCGGTATCGCAGGCTGAAAAGGCCAATAAAGCTAACAGTGAGATTGAATATTTGATATTTTTCATCATTACTTGATTTCAAAATTATTAATTAAAGAATTCATCAAATGTGATCGATAGATAGTACATCGCCCCCATAGTCGGATTACCAAATCCCGTAGTGTATTTTTCATCTAATACATTTTGGGCTCCAAGCTTTAAGATGCTTTTGATACTAGGCACCTTGTAACTTATCTGAGCGTCGACAGTACTAAAAGCCGGAATCACACCAGCGCCAAAGGATGACTGCCAGAAGAAAGCGTCCTGCCATCTCCAGGTGATGTTGAATCCGAGGTTGTCAATCACTTCGCGGTTACTGAAGCTAATGTTACTGCGCCATTCAGGTGTGTTATAGTCCGCTCTGAATCCCTGGCGAATTAAATCATCCTGGTTAATTAATTTGTTCCAGGAAATATTACTATTAAGCCTGAAACCCCTTGGTAAAGAGTAGTCAAGACCGGCTGCCCAACCGTGAGAAGTTACATTTCCATCCGCATTGATGTCAAATCCGAACCTTTGGGTTTCAACAGTGCCGTTAACAATTCCTTGCGGATCTGCAGGGCCGGTACTTGGTAAGGTTCCACCTGGGGTTGTTTGAGTAAAGTCAATCTCAGCGATAAAATCCTGGTAAGAACTAAAATAGTAATAGGTATCAAAGAAAAGTTTTTCAGCGATCAAGCCTTTATAACCAACTTCGAAAGTGCTGATTTTTTCAGTTTTAAATTCCTTAAACTGAACTGCTTCTAAATCGTTCACATTACCGGTTTGTTGAGCGGCTGCAACGCTTTGTGTGGTATAGACGGTATTTGTTTCAAAATTGTATCTATCAATTAGGAAAGGGTTGCTTCCAACCAATCTCCTGGTCACCACGTCGAGATCAATAAACTGGTCCTGAGCAGTGGGAATGCGAAACCCTCTCTGGAACGAAAGGCGGATATTGTGATCGTTGGCTACAGTTGTTACCGCCGAAACCCTTGGAGAGAACTGGCCTGCGAAGTTCTCGTTTTTGTCATACCTCACTGAAGCTTGCAGTCTCAACCTGTCCTGGGCAAGTGCCTTGCCGACCTGTGCGTAAGCGCCAAATTCATTGTAGCTGATCTCGTCGTCACTATTATCAAGGGCGAACAATGTTCCTCCTGAGTTGAGATTGTATCTTCGGAAATTGGCCCCTGCTATCAGGTCAACTACTTCTATTTGATTTTTGAAATTGTACATGCCTTCAAAATGAAGCATGCTGGTTTCATCCTGAAATTTGGCGCCCTGTGCAATAGGCAACTTACGAAGTTCTTTTGCGGCCACCGCAAAATCTTCGCTATCGGCTGTAACTAATCTACTTGGATTATCCGCAAATGCTCTGGCAATACTATGTGCAGTTTCAATGTCAGTTGGTTGCCCCGTAGCTTGACCTGTTCGAGCCCCTGCAAAGCCAGTAAGGTAGTTAGCAAAATAACTTCTTTGGTTAATCAGTGACGCCAGGGTATTTGCGGCAAAGGTATCACCGGCATCTTCCTGGGTGTTATAGCCCCGAACAAAGAAATTATCTCCCTTTAGTTCAAGTTTTGCAGTCCAGAGAGAAAAATTATCTAAAACAAAACGGTCATTAGCGGTATATACAGTACTTCCTGAGC
>JAJCYL010000614.1 GCA_029262955.1 Cytophagales bacterium
CAATTAATCGACCATTGGAAAATGGTTTTAGTAAATAATCCATTGCGTGATGTTCAAAAGCATCCAGAGCAAATTTGTCAAAAGCAGTTACAAAAATGGTTATGGGTTTTGGGTCGATGGTTATATTATCAAGTACATCAAAACCATTGACCTCTGGCATTTGAATATCCAATAGAATTAGATGAGGTTTTAGTCGATTGATGGATTCTATTGCTTCAATGCCATTTTTGGATACGTTGACAATTTCATAATCATCCAAATGCTCGAAGAGAAGCTTTAAGCCTTCGCGTGCCTCTTCTTCATCATCAACTATGATGGTTCGGATTTTTTCCATTGGTTTCGGTTCTCAATGGAATTCTAACGGTAACTTTGACTCCTTCGTTACCCTCATTCTTTATTTCAAAGAAACTCTTCCCTTTATAAAGCCGGTCAAGACGAGATCTCGTATTCGACAATCCTATTCCCGTTTGTTCCTTAATATTGAAATTTTTACCCAGTAGTTTGCCGGTATTAAATACTTCAAGTTCCAAACTACCATTGAGTCTAATGGCTGATATTTTGATTTCACTGTTTTTAAGTGAGTGTGAAACTCCATGTTTTATGGCATTTTCAACTATTGGTTGGAGAATCAAATTAGGTACTGGTAATTTCTCACATCCATCGGCTATTTCATAGATGACTTTTACTTTTTCCTTGAACCTTCCCTGTTCAATTCCAAGGTACTTTTTCGCAAGCTCCAGTTCGTCTGACAGCTTCACAAATTGATCTTTCTCCCTGGACAAAGTTTCTCTTAATATTTCACTCAAACCTGACAACATTTCAATTGCCTGATCGCCCTTTTTTCTACGAATCATCATCGATATCGTATTGAGCGCATTAAAGAGGAAGTGCGGTTGCAGTTGCATTTTCAAAGTCTGTAACTGGGACTGCGTCAACTTTGATTCTAATTCGAGGTTTTGGATGTACTGGTTTTTGTATCTATTATAAAAATCCCAGCCGATAAGAATTATTAATAACAGCCAATAGAAAACGAATCCTCCAATTATGTCAGGAATCATCCATTTGAAAAACCCGCTGTAAACTTCCCAGAAAGATTTTGTAGCATAATCCATATACTCAATCATTCTTCTACTCAATGTTAATAAAGCAAAAGAGCTGAATGCATGGATTAGACCGAAAACGATCATGCCACCAAGATGAACTAAAACGATTCGCTTAATTTTTAAGTTATTAGTCCGGAAGTAGAGATAATAAACGCCATAAGCCAGCAGCCAAAAGGTGAGATAATTAGGAATCAAATAGGTCAATCGATTGTCCCAATTAATCTCTTCTCCACCGATGACTTGATAACTTAATAACTCAAGTAATGAGATACTCAGCAGAATGAACCAGAATACAAAATTTACAATATTGAGATTCCGCTGAGAAAATATGGTTTTCGTACTTTTCAATATTCGTGTAGAAAAAATTAGTCGACCGCGATAAGCAGCCGACTAAAAATAGTCAAATTCGTAAACTATGATCAAAACTTAGTTTCAAATCAAATCTAATACCATATAACTAAATCGACATCAATTAGGAGGTCTTTGCAGGGAAATGCCGCCCTTTTGAAGTTTGTTTTTCTTAGGTTGAAATTTTTCAAATCTTCCGTGGTTTAAGTGTTCAGTCATCGTAAATTAACCTTCCATTTTTGAGATTATAATAGAGTCCAAATGAGCGAGCAGAAGGAGAAATTTAAAGCATTACAACTTACCATTGAAAAACTGGAAAAAGCCTACGGCAAGGGCACAATCATGAAGCTCAGTGATGAGAAAGTAATGGATGTGCCAGTTATTTCAACGGGTTCGATAGGATTAGATATTGCCTTGGGTGTTGGGGGAATACCTCGTGGTCGTGTGATAGAAGTTTATGGACCAGAATCTTCAGGTAAGACAACCTTATCGATGCATTGTATCGCCGAGGCTCAAAAAGCTGGTGGTCTTGCCGCATTTATTGATGCAGAACATGCATTTGATAAGTCGTATGCTGAAAAATTAGGGATAGATACTGAAAACCTCCTTATTTCCCAGCCTGACAACGGAGAGCAGGCGTTAGAAATTACTGAACACCTAATCAGATCAGGGGCTATTGATATTATTGTGATTGACTCCGTTGCCGCACTGGTTCCAAGGAGTGAACTGGAAGGTGAAATGGGTGATAGTAAGATGGGCCTTCAAGCCAGATTAATGTCGCAAGCCCTTCGAAAACTGACCGGAACAGTCAGTAAGACAGGCTGTTCATGCATCTTCATCAACCAGCTAAGAGAAAAAATCGGAGTGATGTTCGGAAATCCTGAGACAACAACGGGGGGTAATGCGCTGAAATTTTATGCATCCGTTCGATTGGACATTCGAAGAATTGGTCAAATAAAAGAAGCTGCAGATAACATAACTGGCAATCGCACAAGGGTTAAAGTGGTTAAAAATAAAGTGGCACCCCCTTTCAAAGTTGTGGAGTTTGATATTATGTATGGTGAGGGCATCTCGAAAGTTGGAGAGATAATAGACCTCGGGGTTGAGTTAAATATTATTGAAAAAGCAGGATCATGGTTTTCTTACGATGGTAATAGACTTGGCCAGGGAAGAGATGCAGTAAAAGGGCTAATTCATGACAACCCAGAGTTAATGGATGAATTAGAAAAAAAGATTAAAGCAAAGGTCAAGGGAGAGCCAGAGGTTGCGGAAGTTAAATCTTAGATCTGTGAGTGGGGTTAGTCATTAATTCCAGTCTCCAAAAAGCCAATTGCCACTGGCATTTATATCATCACTTCGAAGAAATTCTTTGACTGCATTAATCAGTTCTTCACGAGAAATATGATCATCATTGTTCAGGTCGAGCTTACGAAAACAACTTGAAGTTGAGCGAACCTCTACTCTAAAGGAAACAAATATCTTAAGAAATTCTCTGTCTGAAATTAAACCGTCACCATTTGAATCGAAAAGAAGAAATAGTCCATTAACTACCGCATTGATATAATTATCATACCAAGCCTCATCGCAATTAACAATTTGGTCATCCGCAAAAGCAAGCCACTCTTCAATAGAGCATTTATCTTGACGGCTTGCGTCGTTATACTCACGAATATCCATCCATAGTTTTTGACTCGCTTCATCTATTTGCCTAAATACCTTCGTATCAAGCTCAATTCCCTGCATGATGCATATATTCTCGCCGATAGATTTGAAGTCATCAGTACTAATAAAGCCGTCTCTGTCTGAGTCAAGTAATCTAAAAAATAAATACTGCTTCTTTTCTTGTAATTCTGTTAGCATGATCTCTTTTGCGGGTGCCAAAATTGGATAAAAATTGGGAGGATAAAAAGAAGTTTTATGATCAAGGACATTTTAAACATTAACGTTGTCTTAACATCTATTAATAAAAATTAACAGCTTTTTATTTTAAACCTTTTGATATTGGTGGTGTCTTTAATGTAATGAAAACTAAAACCTCTCACCTCATTGACATCATATCAGTGGCTTTATTCAGTCCAACGGCTGTAATCATTGCCGGAATACTAGTCAGTTTAGTAATTCTGTTTGAGGACGAATTGATGCATTTTCTACATTAACATCTGACCGGGTCTCTATTCGGTTCAAAATTGAACACAAGTGTATTAATATCGTACACTTCAATCGCATTAATTGTTATTATACTTCTGATTATCAGGTAATTATATCCTTTGGCATATATCTTGACAACTATTGTTTCCAATTAATGAACTGACTGAATGATGAGACGATCGACCATTACGATTTTAGGAATAATTGTTGTCCTGCTTCTATTTGCCGAGGTAGGTAAATCCCAGGAAGTTATTACCCTTGAGCAAGCTATTGATATTGCATTAGATAATAACATTGACCTAAAAAGGACCCAGAATGGAGTTGTATTTGCCCGAAATAACGCAAGACAAAGTAGGTTTGAATTTTTGCCTTCTTTGAATGCAACCGCAAATTACCAGTGGCGTGGTGGGTTTTCTGGCCTCAATGCCGATGGTGATCCCATAAATGGTAGTTCTCAGGTATCATTTCCCAGTTTGAATGCAAACATGGTATTATTTAATGGGCTCAATAATATTAACAACTATAGTCGGAATCAATTACTGCATGAGGCGGCCAAACATAATTTTCAGAATCAGAAGGATTTTACCCGAATATCTGTAACGGCTCTATATCTGCAAGTACTAATAGCTCAAGAAAATTTAAAAATATCTCAGGCACGACTCGATTTACTTAACCAACAATTGGTTCGTGAAGAGAAACGACTAGAGGTTGGAGTTAGCACTCTTGATCAAGTTTACAATTTCAAGTCCCAAGTTGCGACTGAAAATCTCAATTTTATCAATTTGAAAAATAACCGAGATCGTTTTGAGCTTCAGCTTTTCCAGGCTTTGTTAGTCGATCGAAACGTTGACTATGATGTAGTTCCAATAGAAATCTCAGACGTCGAAGTAACAAGTCAGGTCGAATCATATTCAACCATTCAACAACAAGCATTTGAATACTCACCATTAATTAAAAGCAGTGAATTAAATTTGATGGCAAGTAAAAAGGGTCTCCAGATTGCAAAATCCGGCCTATATCCGACCCTATCAGTCGGGGCTTCAATAAGTTCCCAATTTTTTTCAACGCAGGAAGAAGATTACTTCAGTCAACTAGATGCTCGACGGCAAAATTCGGTTGGTTTTGGGCTCAACGTACCAATTTTTATTCGTTTCCGTGTAATCAACAACGTACAAAACAATAAAATTGGAATGCTCAACAGCGAACTGGATTTAGATCAGGCCAAGCAGACCTTATCAAATAATTTGCAACAGGCGTATCAAAATCTAGTTGCAGCCCAGGAAACGTACAAAGCAGCTCAAGAGAATCTTGTGGCTCTCACTCAGTCCTTCGAATTCTCCCAAACAAGATTCAATGCTGGAAACACCGATTTTTTTAACTATTTACAAAATTTAAATAATAAAAATCAGGCAGAAATTGAGATTATCAATGCTAAATATAGCGTCATTCTAAGAAAACAAATTCTAGAGATATTCAAAGGCCTGTACTAATACTCATAAATCTCCAACCTGTCATTTCTGAAGGCATATAATTGATCTTTTGTTACTAAATAATATTTAGCTCTTGGCACATTAATTCTCCTTTCAGTAATTGTATAGATATCAGTGAGAATGAGTTCGTCTCCAAGATGGTAATAGATTTCATTCTCAATAAAACCAAAAAATTTAATTTTTTCCGCTGCTAAGGTCTTTAGATAGTTGCCCAGATTATCGAAAACGAGAACCCCAGTGTTGAGATCTCCAATAAATAGTAAATTCTGATATTCTCTTATAAAGGTCAATTGATAATCATCCTCGTTTAAAATCAAATTCAACGGAGTATTGATGGTGACTTTATCCAAAGAAGTATCCAGTAATTTAAGACTAAAGTCTGTGTCATCAATTACCCAGATATTTGACTCATAATTAAATGTTGCCAACCTTGCATACCCGATATGGGTTGACAGATTAATCACAGAAATAGGAGTTAGGAATCGATTAAGAAGGGTTAGGCTTTGTATACCCTCCTGAAAGGTAAGAATGTCCAGAGTCGTCCAGGCTTCAATGAGCGTAATAGCGGCGTTCCTTTCGGGGGAATATACCAATTCAACTTCGCCTGTTTTAGAAAATTTACTTATGCTTCCCCTCTTATGAGCTACAAAAATAGAACCACTTCGATCTAACGATACTCCAACCGGGTCTGTAATAGCTACTTCCTTAATCTTTTGGAGGTCTTGATTAAAGCCCAATATTGAAATGCTGAAAAATAGCAATAATAAAATGACCCTACTAAGAGTAGGTCTGTAGTTCCAATTTTCCATTATCTAATACGGCAAAAGTGCATTGATCTACCCACTCTCCAATATTGACATATTTGGCTCCAGACCCTATCTCTAATTCGGCCGAAATATGGCGATGTCCGAAAATGTAGAAGTCATGGTGCGTTTTTGATTCGACCTGTCGACAGTATTGAATCAACCATTCAGCTTCAGCCTCTAATGATTTTCCCTCCCCTTTAACTCTACTTTTACCAGACCAATATTTAGCAATTGCCATGCCCAAATTTGGGTGCAGCCATTCGAATAACTTTTGACAAAATTTATTGGTGAAAATCTTCTTATAAAATTTATAAGCCCGATCTCCAGGGCCAAGCCCATCACCATGTCCGATAAGTATTTTTACTCCATTAACCTTAAATGACTCCGTTGTTTTATAAACCCCGATGTTCAACTCATTAGGAAAATAGTCAAACATCCACATATCATGGTTGCCTGTAAATAGAATTACTGGAATCCCACTGTCTGTTATTTCTGCTAGTTTGCCTAGAAAACGAGTAAAACCTTTTGGGATTGTATGCTTATACTCAAACCAAAAATCGAATATGTCACCAACCAAAAAGATTCCACCGGCATCCTTCTTTATATTATCTAACCAGGCTATGATTCTTCTTTCACGAACCAGGCTACTCTGGTAATCCGGTACCCCCAAATGAAAATCACTGGCGAAATAGAGTTTCTTCCCCTCAGGTAATTCTTCAAAGGTGGTAATCACATCAATGATATTTTAATGAACGTAGCTACCAGCATTTATGTCTATTGTACAGCCTGTGGCATGGTCAGCCATCCCTGATGCAATAAAAGTGACCATAGGAGCTACATCCTTGGGTTCTGTCAGACGCTCTAAGGCGATATCTTCACTGGCATATTCCGAACCATATTTCTCTATGAAGTCCTGCGCCATATCCGTTCGAACAAAACCAGGGGCAATGTTGAAAGCTTTAATACCCTGCTTACCATAGGCCCGGGCTATAGAAGCCGTCAGTGCTACCATTCCGCCTTTCGAGGCTGCATAAGCCAGGTACTCAGCCTTATCCCCTCTAAATGCAGCCCTGGAGGTAATATTTATTATTCTTCCAAGGCTCTTTCTTTGTAAGAAATGATTGATTGCCTTATGACAAAGTATACCTGCTGAAGTCAAGTTGATCATCATAGTTCTGTTCCATGACTCTATCCACTTTTTTTCAGATTCATCTATGGGTGTATCAATGGCAACGCCTGCATTGTTAATTAATATCTCAATACTTCCAAACTCACTAATTACCCTGTCAAATAATGAATTTACATCGTCAGGTTTAGACAAGTCGGCCTGGAATGGTTGAGAATCATTTCCCAATACGTGTGCCAGGTTTTCAGCTTCCCTCACATTCTTATTATAATGAACTGCAACAGTTGCTCCTGCTTCAGCCAATTTTGAAGCAATTGCCTTGCCAATACCCCTACTGGCTCCAGTTACTAGGACATTTAGTCCTGATAAGTTAACATACATTGTCTTTCTGTATTACTTGGTTGCTCAAAAATCAAAGATAGTTTAAAATGAAAAAGCCGGCGAAATTATTCCACCGGCTTTATCTTTTCTTATTTTCTTAGGCTATCCCCCTATGGCAATTCGTTTGAAGTTGTCAACAGATAAACCTGATTTAATGCTATCCAGATATTGGCCAACAGTCTTGGAGTTGTCCTTAACAAATGATTGACTTAACAATGTATTGTCCTTTAAATACTTATTAACCTTCCCTAAGGCTATCTTTTCTACAATATTCTCTGGTTTGCCTTCGGCAATAGCCTGGTCTTTACCAATTTCCATCTCCTTGTCAATGACACTCTGATCGACACCATCTTTGTCTACAGCAATTGGCCTCATCGCCGCTATTTGCATGGCTACGTCCTTGCCAGCGTCTACAACATCTAACCCATCAACTCCCTTAAGGGCGACTAGTACCCCTAATTTGCTACCAGCATGTATATAAGGCACAACCGCTTCGCCGGATAAAGTTACGTAGTCAGAAACATCAAGTTTCTCACCAATCTTACCGACCATCTCTACAATGCTTTCTCCAATTGTCAAATCTCCCATTTTCAGCGCTTTGAGTGCCTCAATATCGGCAGGTTTTTCGTTATAGGCAGCGTCCAAAATCCGATTACCCATTGCTTGAAATTCCTCATTTTTGGCAACGAAGTCGGTCTCACATGTAAATGACACTAGTACAGCCTCTGTGTTGTCATCATTTGTCTTTATAAAAACGCTACCTTCTTTGGTTTCACGATCTGCTCTTGAAGCGGATACTTTCTGTCCCTTCTTTCTCAGTATCTCTATCGCTTTTTCAAAATCACCATCTGCTTCGACCAATGCGTTTTTGCAATCCATCATGCCAGCACCTGTCATTTGCCTTAATTTGTTAACGTCTTGTGCGGTAATAGCCATTCTATTTTTCTTTTTTACTTTAATCCTACTAAACAAAAATTGAACATTGCCGAGGCGAATGTTCAATTTTTAATATCGATAATGTCTTTTTAAATTTTATTCCTCAACAGTTTGCTCATCCATCTTCCGCTTCTGGTTCTCTTCCTCTTTGAGCTTGGCCTCTTCTTTGTCTTTCCTTCTTTCCATCAAGCCTTGTTCCATAGAACTAAAAATGTAGTCGGTAATGATGCTAATCGATTTGAAAGCATCATCATTTGCAGGAATTGGATAGTCGACGAGTTCCGGATTCGAATTGGTGTCCACCATAGCAAAGACTGGGATGTTCAGTTTTTGAGCTTCAGTTACTGCAATGTGTTCTTTTTTGATGTCAACCACGAACAACGCGGCTGGTAGCCTTGTCAAATCAGCGATACCACCAAGCACTCTTTCCAGCTTCTGTCTCTCTCGGGTAATCATTAATCTTTCACGCTTAGCCAAATTGAGATAAGCATCATCTTTGACAAGCTTATCTATAGTTGTCATCCTCTTCAATGACTTCCTAATGGTAGCGAAATTAGTCAACATACCTCCCAACCATCTGTCAGTAACATATGGCATTCCCAATTTCTTAGAAGACTCAGCCACAACCTCTCTTGCCTGCTTTTTTGTAGCAACAAACATCACTTTACGGCCAGATCTTACAATATTGGTCAGGGCATTTGCAGCAATTTCGACACATTCCATTGTCTTATTGAGGTCAATAATGTGAATGCCATTTTTCTCCATGAAAATGTAAGGGGCCATCTTGGGGTCCCACTTTCTGGTTAAGTGCCCAAAATGAACACCAGCATCCAATAAATCTTTATGTTTAATCTTAGTCATTCTAAATTCTTCTGAATTATCTCTTACTAAACTGGAATCTTCTTCTCGCCTTCCTTCGACCGTATTTCTTTCTTTCTACCATTCTTGGATCCCTTGTTAGAAATCCTTCTTTTTTCAATGGTGGTCTGTGCTCCTCATTAACCTCACATAGTGCTCGAGATATTGCCAATCTGATGGCTTCTGCCTGACCCTTCATTCCACCACCATCAACATTGATCTGGAAATCATTCTTTCCATCTTCTTCAACCAGAACAAGAGGCTGTTTTACAATGGTCTGCATAATCTCAGAAGGAAAGTAATCTGCTAATTCCCTTTTGTTGATGACGATCTGACCTTTACCTGGTTTCAGGTAAAGTCTGGCAATCGATGTCTTCCTTCTGCCAATAGTATTAATTACTTCCATCTGGAGCTACTATAGTTTAATTTCTTTAGGTTGCTGAGCATCATGTGGATGTTCAGCTCCCTCATAAATATATAAGTTCTTAAATATGGCTCTTCCTAATCTATTCTTCGGAAGCATGCCTCTGACGGCCTTTTCAATTAGGATGGTCGAAGACTTCTGCATTATTTCTCTTGGAGTTGCAAATCTTTGTCCTCCGGGGTACCCGGTGTGCCGCACATAAACTTTGTCGGTCATCTTCTTGCCAGTCAACTTTATCTTATCTGAATTCAAAACCACCACGCTGTCTCCACAATCTACATGAGGAGTAAAGTTTGGTTTATGCTTTCCACGAATCAAACTTGCTACTTTACTAGCCAATCGACCTAATACCTGTCCGTCTGCATCAACAACAACCCAATTCTTATCAACCGTTGCCTTATTCGCTGAAACTGTCTTATAACTTAATGTATCCACTTCTAATATCGTTTTATTGGCCGCTAACAGCCCCCCTTGAAAAAGGACCACAAAGATAGAATTATTAAAATTTAAAACCAATACGGATTCTCAATTTGACAAGGGACTTTTAATGAATAAAATTACTTTGGGCATTAAATTATACCAGCGATTATATAATTTCGTATATAAACCAGTACAAACGCTATCACATCAACAAACATGGCCAGGCATTTTGCTCGGAACTGTTTCAAATAATTGACCATGACAAAAAAAGATATCCTCTTCGGATTTATTAAAGGAAGTGATATTTATCTAAAGGGGTTTTTAGATCTTCCCGACAGGAAAATTGGTGAAGTTAAAGAGAGCGAAGAAGAATCCATCCAATACTTCGTAAACCGCTACGAAACAGCCCAATCAAAGGTAGAACAATTAGCAAAAGACATACAAGAAGCAGAGAACAAGGGATCATACCTTATGAAGTTGATCCATCTTCGTGAAAAGCTTAAAAGCCACGATGGACTCGGAGACTACCTCCCGCTGTTCGAACACTTAGACCAATTGGAATCCGATTTAGAAAATTTAATAGCCAGCAACAAGGTCCGTAATGAGGACATTAAAACGGCTTTATTAAAAGAATTTGAAGCATTCAGTCGTGTAACAGATTGGCGTTCTGCAACAGAAGAAATATTAAGTATTAACGATAGGTGGCTAAAAACCGGTACTGTCAATAAAGAAAAGAACGAAGAATTTGAAAAACTCTTCTCACAGAACATGCAGGATTTTTTTGATCGTAAGCGTGAGTATGTTGAAGAGAAAAGGAAGGTGACAGAAATTCGGCTAAAGAAAATGCAGGACCTCATCTCAAGGGTGCGAAAAATCAATGTAAGAGAACCTGGATTTAATTTGAGAGAAGAAGTCCAGAAACTCAGAAATGAATGGAGTGAAATTGGGCAAGTTCCCATGCGTGACAAGAAATATCTAGAGAAAGATTTCAACTACAAAATCACTCAATTATTTAAAGACAGAGGTAATCCAAGACCATCCACCGCTACTCCTGATGAACAACAGAGGAATCTTAATCGTAAGAAAGAACTCATTCAGAAAGCAATAGAACTAGAAAAAAATGACGCATTCTTAGAGTTGCAGTCTCTCCAGGAAGAATGGCAAAAAATAGGATTGATTCCCAAAGAGGATTATAAAGAGTTGACAGAGCAATTCAAAACTCTTTGCGAAAGAGCATTTGAGAAGAGGTTTTTGGAACAGCTGGCCCAAAATAAAGATGAGTCATATAGCGGCAAGAATAACAGGGAAAAAACCCGATTTAAAATAATCCTTTTAAAAGATCTATTAAAACGAGATGAGAATGATCTGCAATCTTTCTTGAGCAACATGGATAAGTTCAATCGCGATCAGAAGTTCGATAAAGTCATGAACAACAAGTTATTGAACCAAAAGAGAAAGGTTACCGTCAAACGCCAATTGCTTAACGAACTGAAAAATTCTTTAAATGATATACCCATCCAGCGGTAACCGATAAATTGGGCGGTCTCCCCATGTCGAAACACAAAGGAATCACTTCCTATATTTGCACCCTTAATTTTAGATATGAGTCATAAAATAGCAGTTATTGGACTAGGCTACGTGGGCCTACCTCTTGCGGTGGAGGCAGGAAAAAAATATCCGACCACAGGGTTTGATATTAACCTTAAAAGAATTCAAGAACTAAGAAAAGGAATAGATAAAACAAGAGAGGTAAGTGAGGGTGAGTTGGCATCTTCCAAAGGATTTAGCCTGTCATCAGAAATAGACGATCTAAAATCTTCCAATTTTTATATAATCACTGTACCGACGCCGATAAACAAATTTAAGCAACCTGACCTTACACCATTAATTTCAGCCAGTACAACCGTTGGTAAAGTACTTGCAAAAGGAGACATAGTAGTTTATGAATCAACTGTATATCCTGGCTGTACAGAGGAAGTTTGTATTCCTGTATTAGAAAAAGAAAGTGGATTGAAGTTCAACACGGACTTTTACTGTGGCTACTCTCCGGAAAGAATAAATCCTGGCGATAAAAGTAGACGAATAGCCGACATATTGAAGGTAACAAGTGGGAGTACTCCTGAGATTGCCACAATTGTTGACGATTTCTATAAATCTATAATTAAGGCAGGTACACACAAAACATCCTCAATTAAAGTAGCTGAAGCCTCAAAGGTGATTGAAAACACCCAACGAGACATCAACATCGCATTTGTTAATGAGCTCTCACTTATCTTTAATAAGATTGGAATAGACACCCAGGAAGTCCTGGAAGCCGCTGGTACAAAATGGAACTTCCTGAAATTTCAACCAGGGTTAGTTGGCGGTCATTGCATCGGTGTAGACCCATATTATCTAACACATAAGGCTCAAAGTATAGGGCATAATCCTGAAATCATCCTCGCAGGAAGACGTATCAACGACGGAATGGGAAGTTATATCGCATCAAGAGTTATTAAGAAATTAATAGCGAAAGGAAATTCCGTTGCCCAATCCAAAGTCTTGATTCTGGGTATAACTTTCAAAGAAAATTGTCCCGACATACGAAACTCGAAAGTTGTCGACATAATAGATGAATTGAAGAGTTATCAACTCGACGTCGATGTTTATGATCCGCTGGCATCGGAAATTGAAGTTCAGGATGAATATTCTATCTCCCTATTAAATGACATTGGAGGCGACTATGAGGCCATTGTTCTGGCTGTTGCTCACTCAGAATTTAAGTCGTTGGATTGGAGAAAATTAACATCCAACAATCCAGTGGTTTTTGACGTAAAGGCTTTTCTATCTGACGACCTGGCTACAGAACGCTTATGAAACAACTTACCACAAGAGGCAGACATATAGCGAAGACAATAACCTGGAGGATTATAGCGTCTTCAACCACATTTTTATTAGCTCTTTTCTTCTTCAAAGATGATCCACAGGCGACGGAGAAAGCTACCGGTGTCGCTATCACTGAAGCGGCACTAAAAATGGTGTTTTATTACTATCACGAACGAATTTGGTATAAATTCAATCTGGGTTTGTCTGAAAGGAATCCTGAAAAGTGAAAAATCACTCCGAAAATATCATCCCCCATCAACACAAAATAAATCTTGCTGCTCGAACCATCAAGAAGGGTTATGGTCCGGTATTGCTTTGGTTTACAGGGTTGTCAGGATCAGGTAAATCCACTCTTGCTAACGCAGTAGAAGATCAACTCTTCAAAAGAGGGTTTGATACCTATATTTTAGATGGCGATAATATTCGGTCAGGTCTTAATGCTGACCTTGACTTTACGGATAAAAGCAGAAAAGAGAATATTCGGAGAATAAGTGAGGTTGGAAAGCTATTTGTTGATGCATCAGTTATAACTTTAACATCTTTCATATCTCCGTTTCGAGATGATAGGGCAATGGCGAGAACATTGATTGGACCAAAATATTTTGTTGAGATTTTCGTGGATTGCCCTTTAGATGTGTGTGAAAACCGTGATGTTAAAGGGCTCTATAAGAAAGCACGTAATGGTGAAATTTCAAACTTTACAGGTATTGATTCGCCATTTGAAACTCCATCAAATCCGGAGGTTTATGTCAATACCCATGAAATGAATTTAGAGGAGTGCACCGCGAAGGTGATAGATTACATTATACCAATAATTCAGTCAGATAATGCATAGTTATTATTTATCCCACCTTAGAGAATTGGAATCCGAGGCTATTTACGTCTTGCGGGAGGTTTATTCTCAGTTTGAAAGACCTGCAATCCTCTTTTCAGGAGGTAAAGATTCTCTTGTTGTTACCCACCTCGCTAAAAAAGCTTTTTCACCAGCCAAAATACCATTCCCACTGTTTCATATAGACACGGGTCACAATTTTCCGGAGACCATTAAATTTAGAGATCAATTGGTCGAAAAACTTGGTGCTAGATTGATTGTTGGCTCGGTTCAGAAATCAATTGATGAGAAGAAAGTTGCCGAGGAAAAAGGCCCTAATGCAAGTAGAAATGTACTTCAGACCACCACACTTTTAGATGCAATAGAAGAACACCAACTGGATGCGTGCATAGGTGGGGCCCGGCGAGATGAGGAAAAGGCCCGGGCGAAGGAAAGATTCTTTTCACATCGAGACGAATTTGGTCAATGGGATCCCAAAAATCAAAGACCGGAATTGTGGAATATTTTTAATGGAAGACATAGTATCGGCGAACATTTCAGAGTTTTTCCGATTAGTAATTGGACAGAAATGGATATCTGGCAATATATCCTTGAGGAAAGTATTGATATACCCTCTTTATACACTGCTCACGAAAGAGAAGTTGTGGAACGAAATGGAACGTTTATACCTAATTCGGAATTTCTTAATCTTAGAGATGGTGAAAAAATCATCACTAAAAAATTGAGATTCAGAACGTTAGGAGACATTACTATTACTGGTGGGATAGAATCAGATGCTGACACCGTTGAAAAAGTGATCGCAGAAGTAGCTGCCGCCAGGCATACCGAAAGAGGGAATAGGGAAGATGATAAGAGGTCAGAAACGGCCATGGAAGATAGAAAAAGAGAAGGGTATTTTTAAAAAGAAAGAATCAAGTACAGTATTCACTACTCTATGAAAGAGACAGAACTAT
>JAJCYL010000615.1 GCA_029262955.1 Cytophagales bacterium
GACCCTCTTGATATACTTATTCTGTCACAGATTGTAATTCAACCCCTATGTATTGTACCTGCTAAAGTAATTGGAGCAATGCCCATGTTAGATGGTGGAGAGCATGATGACAAGATTATTGCTGTGGCGGCGGATGATATGAGTGTGAATCACTTTTATGATATTTCACAATTGCCAAAGCACTTTCTAAAAGAACTGCGTAACTTTTTTGAGGATTATAAAAAACTGGAAAATAAGACGGTGACAGTGGAGGATTTCCAGGATAGCTCAACCGCCAGAGATATTATAGATAAGGCTGTCCTGGATTATCAGCATCTAATGAGTAAATAGGTCATATAGCTATTTGGTTGCTGATCAAATAACAGTTCCGCTATTTCACTTTATTCAGCGATGGATTATTTAAATCCAAATTTACTCAGGCCACTGTGGCTTATTTTGATTGCCTCCAGAGGTTCCAGACCGTCGAAGGTCATGTCCTGTTCTACCAGGTAATATTTCATTCCAGAAAGTTCCTTTTTGGACAGAATTGGGGCAAAATCGATGGTTCCCTTTCCGACAGGGGCAAACCGACCCTGCTCATCCATATCTTTTACATGCCAAGCCTTAAAGCGCCCCGGATATTTTTCAAAATAGGCAATGGGATCAGCGCCTGCCTTTGTCACCCAATATAGATCCATTTGAAAATTGACCAATTCGGGATTGCAATTTTCAAGCAGGTAGTCGATCGGTACAATACCGTCTTCGTCCTTTATGAATTCAAAGTCGTGGTTGTGGTACAATAGTTTGAGACCTGCTGCATTTGCTTTTTCACCCAAAGTATCTAGTATCCTGGCCAGGTTTACTGCACCTCCGGTCATGCTCATTGTCCTGGTTGCCTGATCGAATTTAAAAAGCCCCATTGGGGGTACAGGCACTACAAAATATTCAAAACCGGCAACTTTGACATCAGCCATCATGGAGTCTGCATTGTCAAGCGTGACAGAACCCTGGTGTGCACTTTTAGGGGTTAATCCTATTTTATTCACATAATTTTTAAAATCCAAAGGGGACATATTGTAAAATTTGCCATCAGCATATCCGGCCGACTCGATGTATGTGTAACCCGCATCTGCCACCGATTTGAGGGTAGCCTTCGCATCAAGCCCCATGGCGTCACGAACTGTGTACAAGGCCAAGCCACCAAAATTTTTAACCATATCAGCTGTTTCACCATCGGTTTGCGGTACTTCTTTGCCCTGTTTTTTTGCATCCTGGCAAGAATAAAGCATAGTTATTGCCATTATGGTGATGGTGAGCGTAGAATGCACGATTAAATTTCTCATGGTTATTAGGGATTGTTTGATTTAAAACTATAAAGATATCGAACCATTGTGATATCCTGAGTAGGGGTTAGTCTCCAAAAATACGTTCATTTTATTAAGTTCGTAAAACATTCAATGTACAATTGTCATGAACAGGTCGAAAATAAGTCTAATAGTTCTTTCCTTGTTTGCAACCTTTTTTGTTCATGCACAAGCCATGGAAAAACCGAATCGGGTAGTTGTCCTAACGGATATCGAAGCCGACCCCGACGATGCTCAATCACTTATTAGGCTATTGCTTTATGCAAACGAAATAGACATCAAAGGATTGGTGGCCACCACCTCCACCCACATGAAGGATCAGATTCATCCCGAATCCATAAAGAAAATTATTAATGCATATGGTAAGGTGGTTGGTAATCTTAATCTTCATGCTACTGGTTATCCAGGGGAAAACTCCATGTTATCCCTGATAAAAAGTGGATTGCCCATTTATGGGATGCAAGGGGTTGGCAACGGAAAAGATAGCGAGGGGTCCGACTGGATCATTAAAGTTTTGGAGGAAGATGATGGACGCCCCCTATGGATTTCAGTTTGGGGCGGAGTAAACACATTGGCTCAGGCGTTACACAAAATCCGCAGTAAGAAATCAAGTGAGGAAGCTCGAAGATTGATATCGAAACTCAGGGTCTATACCATTTCCGATCAGGATGACAGTGGAATTTGGATAAGACGAAATTTTCCAGAGTTATTCTATATTGTTAGTCCTGGTGGATATTTTGGTTCTACCTGGATCGCAATTGCCACACCTATCGAAGGAATAGACAATGAAACGGTCAGTAATCCCTGGTTGGCTAAAAACATTCAGCAGGGTCATGGGCCTCTGGGAGCTATGTATCCCGACATTGGGTACGGAATGGAGGGTGACACACCTGCCTTTCTCTCGTTGATACCAAATGGCCTAAACTCACCGGATAATCCGAGCTGGGGAGACTGGGGCGGAAGGTATGAATATTACCGGCCCACATTTGCGTCGCTGGATCAGGGATTTACGGGAGGGGTACCGATTGAAGAGCAACCCAGGGAAATCTGGACCACTGCTACTGACATGTATCAGCCTTACCTATCGAAGGAGTATGGACGTCCGGTAATAAAAGACACTACTGTTTTCGAGGATAATAGGGTCACTATCTGGAGGTGGCGGGATGAGTTTCAAAATGATTTCGCAGCGAGGATGGATTGGTGCCTATCCTCCTTTGAAGTGGCAAATCACCCACCACAGCCGGCCCTGGGTCATTCTGAAAATCTGACCGTGACATCTGGTGAGAGGTTTTATTTAAGCGCCCTGGGTACTTCCGATCCGGATGGAGATAATTTGAGTTACTTGTGGTTTAATTATCCTGAAGCTGGCTCACTTGATGAAGCCATACCCATCGAAAATGCTGAAAACCTTTACAAGGTACCTGTAGTGGCACCAGAAGTCGATCAAACCGAGACTGCTCATTTCATTTTGAAAGTAACTGATAAAGGAACTCCTGCACTCACCCGATACAAAAGAGTAGTTGTTGCCATCAAACCTAAATAAATTGAAACTTCAGTCCCCGATAATGGTGTTTTGACTCGGGTATTTATTAGGAGGAGCTATTGAAGTGGAATTGCTGACCATCACTCGATTAATCCCTCAACCAATGCCCAGTCATAAAACCTTTCTATCCACCGGTCTGAAGGAAATCCCTGGGTTTTCATGCCGAAACCATGATCACCCCTGGAATACATGTGAAGTGAAACATTGAAACCTTTGTCGTACCATGAATTGTATAATTCAATGGACCCTTTGGCCAAACCAAGACCGTCGTTGGTCGCACAAATGATAAGCATCGGAGGCGCATCTGTAGGGGCCGATTGAACGTCTACCGCAGATGTCCACGGGTAAACTGGCACCAGAAAATCGGGTTTATTTTGGGGATTACTGCCATAACCAACTCCCATTGTGACGGCTCCTCCTGCGGAAAACCCAATCAAACCAATTTTGTCCTGCTTAATGCCATATTTTTCGGCATTTTCTCTAACATATTCAACTGCATTCAAGCCATCTGCTATAGAGTAGGGTAGCACCTGTTGGACTTTCTTCATGAATGCATCCGGGTCTTTTTGAGATAGCTCATTAATTTCAGCCGTTCCATCTTCTCCTGTAGGCACCAGTCGATATTTTAAAACAAATGCAGTCACACCTTTGGCCACCAACCAATTGGCTACATCAATTCCTTCACTATTGATACTCAATCCGAAAAGCCCTCCTCCCGGAGCAATGACGACCGATGTGCCATTTTTCTTATCGCCGGAGGGTTCAAAAACTGTCAAAGTTGGTTTTGAAACATTGGTCACGACTGTAGTTTGCCATTGCTTGGAAAAGAATTGCTTTTCGGAGTTTTTGTATTCTACCCCACTTACAGGATCAAATTTCAGCGGAATGATCTGCTGAGAATAGCTTGATAAACACATACTGGTGAAGGCTAGCAACAGGTTCAATTTTTTCATTTTCAATAAAGATATAATTACAATTTAAGCAAAGTACTGCCAACCATAACTCAACTGTTGGCAAGTGGCTTATTTTTACTGTCAACAACCGATATTTTTCTGAAGCATCCCAGATGTCGTTTCGTGAACTTTTCATGATCTCTACTAACTAGTAGTTGGTTTGAACAAATTGACATGTCGCATCTCCGCCAGCACGTGGCATCCAGTCAACTTATGTGATTCGCCATTTCTTATCATGGGAGGTGTCACCAGTCTTGAATCGCTGTTTAAGGCCTTATATCCGTCGATGACATATTTCTTAGCGTTAGTTGACGCAGAATCTACTAACATTGAGGTCTACTAACATTGGCTTGTGAAACATCTTGATCATGGCGTTACGAAATCACGATGGGAGATTCCATTTCAGCTTGTATTGTTGATCGTGGTATTTCTTTTCTATTCATTTGATCGTCGCCATCCGCAGATTGAGCAACATCAGATAGTGTTTTTCCTGAGCTACGTTGTAGCCGCTATGCTTATCAACTACCTCCTAATGCCTAAGTTCTTTTACAATAAGAAATATTGGCAATTTATCTTAACATTTAGTTTGACCATTGTAGCAGTAATTCTGGTAGAGGAATTGATTCTGGAGAAAATTTATTTCCCAGACACAAGAGGTACGCGTTTCCCTGGAGTCTTTTTCAGTTTGTTGGGTGTACTTCCTGTTATTACTATTCTTTCCGGCTTCAAATTCGCCTGGGATCTGATAAGGAAACAGCAAGAGGTTGAAGAGCTGAAAGCCTCAATGGAGGAAAGTGAATTGAAATTCTTAAAATCTCAGATCAATCCTCATTTCTTATTCAATAACTTAAATAACCTTTACTCATATGCTTTAGAAAATTCACCCAAAACCCCTGAAATCATTTTGGAGATGTCAGCGGTTTTAAGGTATATGTTGTATGAGTGTAAGGAGAAGTATGTACCACTTAGCAATGAACTCAAACAGTTGGGAAATTTCGTTAGACTTAATGAGATGCAAGTGGAGGAAAGGGGCAATGTGGAATTTTCTGCACCCGAACCAATTGATCAAAGTCATAGAATAGCTCCACTTATTTTGATGGTGTTCGTAGAAAATGCTTTTAAACATAGTACCAGTAGCCAGGCGGATAATATTTTCATTAAAATTGATATTGTCTTGTCAGATAATGGCATGTTGGAATTTAGATGTGAGAATTCCTACAAGGAGAATTCAAATGATGATAGCTTGTCTAAAGGAATTGGATTACAAAATGCTAAAAAACGATTGGATTTAATCTATCCTCAAGCGCACAAATTAAGCATTGAAGAACTGCCTGATAGATATGTTGTTAATCTAAGTCTTGACTTGACGTCGAATGATGATGACCTGTATAATCATTGAGGATCAACCACCCGCTCAACGAATTCTCAAAAAATTCATTGAGGATATTGGTACTTTAAAACTGGAAGGTACTTTTTCAGAAGCTCCGGGAGCGATGGATTTTTTAAAGTCGAATGCTATAGATATTATTTTCCTGGACATTCACTTACCTAAACTATCGGGCATAGACTTTCTAAAAATTTTACCTCACAAACCGAGTATAATTTTGACCACAGCTTTTTCAGAATATGCACTGGAGAGCTATGAACTGAACGTTGTAGACTACCTCTTAAAACCATTTTCATTCCAAAGATTTGTTCAGGCTGTAAGTAAAGTTCAATCTAAAGGAAAAGCTATTTCATCGGGAGATTCAAAAAAGAAGGCATCCCAAAACGAAGTTTTTATCAAGTCCGGTTATGACCATATTAAAATAATAATAAGTGAAATCGAATATATTAAGTCCGATGCTGATTACACCGAAATCTTTGTCAATGGAAAAAAACACATCTCCACTGAGTCCCTACGCTTCTGGTTGGAGTACCTGGCTGAGAATCGATTTGTCAGGATCCATAAATCATACGTGGTGAACACCGCCTGGATCAAAAAAGTATCAGGTAACCAGATCTTTATGACTTCAGAAGAGGTTTTACCAATTGGGAGAGCCTACAAGGATCAGTTTTCGGAGCGGTTTTTGAAGATATAGTCCCGGGTAATAGCTCACAAATTCATATTAATGTACTGAGATGAATCGAATCTGGTTGGAAAAACATCCTACGGCCAATAGGATGTTCAACATCGTTTTTTTTTATTTCTGTCACATCAGTTTGGATTCAGGTTACCACACTTCTCTTGTGACAAAATGGTTAAAAGTTACCCTGCCATTCAATACCTTTGAAAGAATTAGGTCACATCTATGTCAAGTATTAATCCTGGTAAACAGAATTATTTAAAACTCAACGAGATTTTCCCCAAGATCAAAAATCGATTTAGCGAAAAGGGAAATTATTATTCGTTGGAAATTGAGCAGGAGATTGCTGAGCAAATTGCCCGAAAGCTGAACTTAAGATACCAGGTTGAGAATTTTCAAGGCAGCTCTAATGTGTGTTTCGAGGATAATAAAGATGTTCGGGTTGAATATAAAACGACCTTCGACAAAGCTGATTTGATTGACTACGTACTCTCTCACCTTACTGACCTCCGTAGGTTCGATTCTTTTATTAAGGACGATTTAGCCATCCCTTTTCCTGAAGATACAGATCACTTCTGGGTTAAAGTTGGATCTTATCGAGACAAAAAATAACTCTTGACTTTACCGAAAGATAAGTTAGCCAGTATTGCGTTATACTGTAGATTGAATCAAACTAACTAAAAGAAACCACCCTGAATTTCAAAGGGTGGTTTCAAACTCGCCTACATCTTATCAAAAAACTCTTACTTATTCCAAAGGGCTGCCTGCCGGACAGGAGAATGTAATTAGGAAGTAGTGTAGCATTTACTTCCTAAAGACCCCTCCATCTTTCAGTCTAACAGGCAGTCCTTTGGAGATCCACTTGGTTATACGAATGAAATCAACTGATGGGGATACGAATAAATTGGTATTTTATTGATGAGGATAAATACGGATAATTAATACCGTAATGCAAGAAAAACCTGATTATTAGTCGACTCATATGAGTTTAAGGTGGGCTGCTTTTTTAATCAGCTCGGCGGTGTTTTGCACATTAAGTTTCTTCATCATATTCACCCGGTGTGTTTCCACTGTTCTTGAGCTGACAAACAATTCTTCGGCAATCTCTTTCGTCGTTTTACCCTCGGAGACCAGATTCAGGACTTCCATTTCACGCTCTGATAACTTCTTATCAGATTCGCCTTCAATAGCCATATTCCCGATCATTAGTTCTGAGATTTCAGTATTGAAGTGTTTCTTGCCCATGGCCACATTCCTTAGCGCATTAATGAGCTCCTGCTCATCCGCATTCTTTATTAAATAGCCATAAGCTCCGTTTCTTACTGCTTTTACCACGTATTGTCCTTCGGCATGCATGGTAAGGACAATAAATTTCACATCCGGGTATTTCTGCTTGCACACTTTTAT
>JAJCYL010000616.1 GCA_029262955.1 Cytophagales bacterium
AAGAATTCAGCCTTCTTATTACTTCGAATCTTAGATACCGCATCCTCTTTTACAAAGAAACCGATCCCTCTTTGGTTTTCGATAATTTCCATATGCTGTAATACGTTAAACGTTCTCATGATAGTGGTTGGGTTAACACCCATGTCAGCAGCTAGCTCTCTGACGGAAGGTATTTTTCCACCCAATGGATAAACTCCATTCACCACTTTCTCACTGATATTGTCTGCGATTTGAAGAAATATTGATTTGTCGTTGTTAAAATTCATGCTAAACCTCTTTTTCTTTAAGCTTCAAATAACAGATGGGTATTAGGATTAAGTTTATTACAGTTAGAGATCTTAGAAAGAACTGCCTCCAGTTAAATTCTGTAGGCATCAAGGTTAGTTGAAAGTCTTGGATAGGAGAATATCTACTTATATCAAATAAATAGGCCGAAAACATGATAAGAGCTACAAAAAACATCCATAGAATGGCAACACTAAAAAGCGTTTTTATCATGGGGTGTTTCATAAAATGAGTTGCTCCCAAGAATGCAATGTTGAAAAAAATCAAAATGATCAGTGACATTAGGTCGATTCCATGAACAGGCAAATGCAAAGATCTGAGGTCGGGTAAAAGGCGAATTGATTGATAGGTATAGTCCAATTTTTCATATAAGGCGCTGACAAAGGCCAATTCTAAATTAGCCACCAACCAATACATGATTGGCGTTAAGACAATGAATAGCAATACACGAATTACATATTCGAAAATAAACTTCTCTAACCTGGTCGATGGAATCAGTAAATAGGACATGGTTTGTTCTTTCGACCGAAACGACGAATAAGATGCTCCTCCGTATAAACTACTAGCAACGATGAAAATAACTATGTACAGATTTCCTATAAAATCATGGCTTAATGCTGTCATTCCATTGAATACATGAATTAGAAAAAATATAACAAACAAGCCTCCCATGAACGCCAGAAGTGACATTAATTGTAATTTATACTCTTCAATCAAGTGCTTTCGGATCAACAGACCAAATCGAGATATACTAAATGTGCTATTCATTTTCAATGAGTCTGGTGCCCTTAGAAATGGCGTTAAACAATAATTCTATATTCACCGGAGAGTTTCCATTGATTTGCGGTTTGATAACACTAAATCCATTCGGACTTGTTTCGCTATATATTACCTCATCATCCAATTTCATCGCCTGGCCAAAATAGAATTGAGTGGAAATGTCAAACAAGTTTTTATGAAAAATCACTTTGCCATGATCCAGTATCAGAATGGTATCAATCAGGTTTTCTACATCTTTCACTTGGTGTGTTGATATCAAAACCAATTGATCATCATCCAATGAGCCGGCCAAGACCTTTCTAAAGGTATCTTTTGATGGAATATCTAACCCATTGGTTGGTTCATCAAGAATCAGCAGTCGACATTTTGTCGCCAAGGAAAATGAGATAAGATACTTTTTCTTTTGTCCATAAGACATCTTGTCGATTATGTTTTCAACTGATAGTTCAAATTCATTCAATAGTCTATCTAACAACACGTGATCAAAACTGTGGTAAAATGGACTATTCGCCTTGACGTGATTTTTAATCGAAATCGAGGGCAAAGCAAATTCTTCGGGAACAAAATACAGGTCTGACAAAAAAGAAGCTTTTCTCTCTTGTGGTTTATGCCCACCAACTTTTACATTACCACCTTTTGGGTATATGAGCCCTGAAATCAATTTTAGTAAGGTCGTTTTCCCTGCACCATTCTTTCCCAACAATCCCGTGATACTTCCAGGTTGTAGTTGAAGGGATAAATGGTCGAATAGCAGCTCTTTGTTTTTGTAGCCAAAATTCAAGTTTTGAATCTCAATCATTTTACTGTTTTACTGTATGGCATAAGTAGTACAGTACAATAGTAGTAGAAATTTAAATAAAACCAAAATGAAATTTGGATTATAGCTATATTGTATTTAGCACCCCTAACTTCCTTACCCAATTGTTACCAAATTGTGTATAACCTCCATTTTGTCACCAAGGTTTTCTTTTCCATTATGATATCTTTGTGCCTCTTTAAAATTAGGGTACCTGACAAATATCAATGGGGAAAATCATCACCATCGCCAATCAAAAGGGAGGGGTAGGAAAGACCACGACAGCCATTAACCTGGCCGCAAGTTTGGCAGTATTGGAGAGAAATACACTTATAGTCGATGCTGACCCTCAGGCTAATGCCACATCAGGTATTGGCTTTAACCCAAAAGAGATTGAAAGTGGCATTTACGAATGCATGATCAATGAAACCGATGTCAGAAAGTCTGTTCTGCAAAGTGACATTGACTATCTGAGCATTCTCCCATCCCATATCGACCTGGTGGGCGCAGAAGTTGAAATGGTGGATATTGATCGGAGGGAAGAAAGGATGAAAGAGGCACTCGCTCCCATCAAAGACGACTATGACTTCATAATAATTGATTGTTCGCCTTCGCTTGGTTTGATTACTATCAATGGCCTTACAGCAGCTGATTCCGTACTGATTCCTGTGCAATGTGAGTACTTCGCACTTGAAGGACTGGGAAAATTACTTAATACTATCAAGATCATACAATCCAGACTTAATACCAACCTGGAAATTGAAGGAATCCTTTTGACCATGTATGATGTCCGTTTGAGGCTATCTAATCAGGTCGTACAAGAGGTGAGAACCCATTTTCAATCAATAGCATTCGATACTATTATTCCAAGAAATATTAAATTGAGTGAATCTCCCAGTTATGGTGAACCAGTAATTGCCCATGATGCCGAAAGCAAAGGAGCTATTAGTTATTTAAATTTGGCCAGGGAGATATTATGTAAAAATGGAGTGCTGAAGTAGGGGGATTAATTCCTCACTAATTAATGGTTATGACTAAAAAAAGAAGTGCACTTGGTAGAGGTTTAGGAGCGCTTTTGACGGATTCAGAAACCCCTTTAAAAACGGCTGTAATTCGTGAAGACACTGAATCTGCATCTCCAAAGGGGATAGATGAAATTATGTTAAGTGATATTGAAGTGAACCCATTTCAGCCCAGGACAGATTTCAACCAGGAAGCACTTAATGAACTGGCCGAATCAATAAAGACACAGGGGATTATTCAACCGATCACAGTTCGGCAGCTTAGCGAAGGAAAATATCAACTAATCAGTGGTGAAAGACGGTCTCAAGCTTCCAAAATAGCGGGCTTAGATACTATCCCAGCCTACGTTAGAAAAGCCAATGATCAGCAGATGCTGGAAATGGCCTTGATTGAAAATATTCAGCGGGAAAATCTTAATGCCATAGAAATTGCCCTGAGCTATCAACGACTAATAGCTGAATGTGATCTAAAGCAAGAAGAACTAGGTGATAGAGTTGGAAAGAACCGAACCACCGTCAATAATTACTTGCGGCTGTTAAAGCTTCCACCGGATGTACAAATTGGTCTTAGAGATGGTAAAATTTCAATGGGGCATGCAAGAGCCATAATAAGTATAGAGGATATTGACAAACAATTGGCTTTATACCAGAGTATAGTTAAAGAAGAATTGTCTGTAAGACAGGTGGAGGCCTTGGTGCGTGCCATGGGAGCTGTAAAAGATAAAACCGGGCAACCTGCTTCTATTGAATTGAATTACGAATACAAGCAACTGTTAAATAAACTCTCATCTCATTTTGGATCTAAAATTGGAATTAAAGCAAACGAGAAGAATAAGGGAGAGATTAAGATACCATTCAATTCAGGCGATGACCTCAATAGGATTCTCGAAATATTGGGAGTATAGTCCTGACTTCTCTAAGTCACTATTAATATTTGGGATCAGTCTCTTTTTATCAGGACCAATTTTTGCTCAGGAAGAAGAGGCAATCATTATTGATGATACCGAGGAGACTCTTAGAGTACTTAATGAGAATGCGACCTTATTTGAGCAAAAATCGGAATTGGACCCACAGCTATCCTCGATTTATTCCGCAGTCTTGCCAGGTTTGGGGCAAGCATATAATGGTGATTTGTGGAAAGTCCCAATTATATATGCAGGTGGGCTGGCATTCATACAAATTGTAAAAAGGAACAATAGACTCTACAGGGCATTTCGAAACGCATTATTTGACGAAATTGATTTGGACGAGAATACAGCCAGCCCGTTTGGGGCGAGGTTTTCTGCTGATGCCTTGCGTCGCAATACTGACCAGTTTCGACGAGATAGAGATTTCTTTATAGTTCTGGGTTTACTATGGTATGGATTAAATATAGTTGACGCCCACATCTCAGCTCATTTGGACGAGTTTGACGTTAATGATGAGTTGTCACTAAAGGTTTCACCCACTTTCATAAGTGTGCCAACATCTCCCTATGGCTTTGGATTGTCTGTGACTTTTAATCTGAAAGGATGAGAGTTCTAATAATAGGACATGGAAAGATGGGTCAGGCCATTGAAAAATTGGCTCAAAGCAGGGGGCATGAGATTGTGGGCATAATCGATGACCTGAGTGCCGTAAAATTGAATGATTTCAATGGTTCGAAAGCTGATGTTGCAATCGAATTTACTCAACCTGAGGCTGCTGTTAATAATATAGTTCATTGCCTCAAAAATGGAATTCCCATAATCAGCGGGACCACCGGATGGCTCGATCAGTTTAATGAGGTAGAGCAAGCCTGTGCTGAATACAATGGTACATTTCTTTATGCCTCCAATTTCAGCCTTGGTGTCAATCTGTTTTTTAAA